>JAYVQV010000001.1:0-3248 GCA_043776855.1 Limisphaerales bacterium
GGTTTCAGGCGGAAAAATTTCGGCGGCGGCACTTCTTGAAAATCATCGCGTTCGATGAAGAGTTCGCGGGAGAAGGGAATCTTCCGGCCACCGCAGATTGGATTCTCCGGGTTGTTGATGGCAGTGAGTTCTTCAACCTGGCCTTCGGGATAATTCGTGATGACGACTTTAATCGGACGCAACACGGCGAGGCGGCGGAGGGAACGTTTGTTCAAATCCTCGCGCATGGCGTGTTCCAGCACGGCAACATCAGTGATGCCGTTGTATTTCGTGATGCCAATGTTGTAGGCGAAGTTGCGCAACGCCTGCGCGGTGACGCCGCGACGACGGATGCCGCAGATCGTCGGCATCCGCGGATCGTCCCAGCCAGTCACAAGATTTTCTTCGACGAGCTGCATGAGCTTGCGCTTGCTCATCACGGTGTAACCGAGCGAGAGGCGGGCAAATTCGTATTGATGGGGCAGGGGACGCGCGAGTTCGAGCGATTCCAAAATCCAATCGTAAAGTGGACGATGCACTTCAAACTCCAACGTGCAAATGCTGTGCGTGATGCCTTCGATGTAATCGCTCAAGCAGTGCGCGAAGTCATACATCGGATAGATGCACCACTTGCTGCCGGTCTGATGATGGTCGGCGTGCTTGATGCGATAGATGAGCGGGTCGCGCAGCCAAATGTTCGGCGCGTCCACCGTGATCTTGGCGCGGAGAACACATTTGCCATCGGCAAATTCGTTGTTCTTCATGCGCGTGAACAGATCGAGATTCTCCTCCACGCTGCGGTCACGGAACGGCGACGCTTTGCCGAGGCGACGATACTCGTCGGTCTGATCTGGCGTCATGTCGCACACGAAGGCTTTTCCTTTTTTGATGAGTGCGATGGCGAATTCGTAAATCTGATCGAAGTAATCGCTCGCGTAAAACGGTTCGAGCTTCACGTCGGAATGTTTGCGTTCGCTCTCGGACGTGCCGAACACGGGCGGTTGAAAGAAATCTTTTTTACCTTCGACATTTTTTTCTTCCGGCGCTTTGCCGGAATGTTTCAAGCCCAAGCGGTCTTCCGCCCAGCCGCCGAGGAGCCAGTTCACATCGGCTTGGATGGACTCGACGTATTCGATGTCTTCCTTCGTCGGGTTCGTGTCGTCCATCCGCAGATTGCAGACGCCGCCGAACTCGCGGGCGATGCCGAAGTTGAGGCAAATACTTTTCGCGTGGCCGATGTGCAGGTAGCCATTCGGCTCCGGCGGAAAGCGCGTGTGGATTTTCGGATACGTCTCCGCCGCGACGTGCGCGGCGACGATGTCGCGGATAAAATCAGACGGTGCGGGCGGCGCGGCGGGCGCGGGCGTTTCTTTGTTTTCCAAACTCATAAATTCGCGCGAAGCCTAGCCAACACGCGGATGATTGACTAGGCAAAGCTGCGCGAGGAACTTGGCGAATCGGCGGACGGACAGTCCCGGTTTTTTATTTTTACTCCGGCCCCGACTCGTTCAGAAAATCGTCGAGCAACTGGCGGAAGGCAATTGCCGTAGGCTCCCAATCACCCTTCATGGCTTTGACACCTGCGGCTTCGTAACCGGCATTGGGTCTGGGGCGCAAACGAATGAACGGCGGCAGACCATACCGCATGGCAAGGCTGTTGGCCCAAAGGCGGGCGGTGCGGCCGTTGCCGTTGGCGAAGGGATGAATTCTGACCCACTCGGCGTGCGCCCAAGCGCACAGGTCAATGATTGCGGCCAGTTCATCTACATTTGGCTCGCGGTCGCGCGGCTGCATCGCATCCAACTCGGCGACCAGTGACATGAGCGTGCTTTCAAACTGCCTTGATTCATTGCGCACGTTTTGAGACGCCACGCCATAATTCGCGCCGATCCTGACCTGAATGTTTTCCAAGCCCGGCTCACCGCGAAATGCGCCGATGAATTTGGGGTCGGGTGTGTCCAAGCCAGCCATGAGGAGGGAGTGCCAGTCTTTTGCCGCCCATAGTGATGGAGGCTCGAACTCCCGCGCAGCCCGGTGAATCTCCTGCAAAACCGCCGTGAGATTTTGCCGCAGTTGCTCGCTGTCTTCGTCCCAGTCAGGCATTGAGAAGTTTTCGGATTTTGCTTTGAACGGGTCCCGCCGGTTCAAACTGGCCGCCGACGAAGCTGCCCGCCATCGGCTCGCCTTCGAGCGGGTCGTTCAAAGTTGCTTCCGCCTGCACCAACTCTGCGATGGCCTGCTGGAATCCGGCATTTTTTTTCCGGTATTGCTGGAGATTTTTCAAGGTCGTATGCAGGCCAGCCTCTTTTTGATTCCACCGGCTCAAGTAGCACTTGACGGCTTCGTTCAGCAACTGACCCATGGAACGGCCTTCCGTTTCGCTGATAGTTTCAAGGGCGATCCGTTCGGCCTTGTCCATTTGAAATGTGACCGGTTTCAAATCCATGCGGCAACATTATGACAGTCCCTGAATGGTGTCAACCTGGTGAGTTTGGCCGCCGTCCTTAATTTCAACCGACTGGTGGGGCGAGCGTCCTCGCGAGCCGCTGGTGGTGGACGGTGTCGCGCGGCGACAACGTTTGCCTGCGTAGCAGGCACCGTGAGGCATGATCATTTCTGTTGTGCGCGAAGGATTGGAGCGCCGAGCATCGCTCGGCTTGAAGGACAGGTAATTCCTCCTCTGGCCGAGCAATGCTCGGCGCTCCCGCTGCAAACGATACCACCACCCGTTGTCAACGGTAGTGTCCGAATTTGAATTCGGAGCGCGGGTCTATGACCCGCAGCGGCCACGCCCAATCCGAATCGTTGCCAATAAACTGTGACGTTCGGAAATCTGAAACTGCTGCGGCTCACAGAGCCGCGCTCCGACAAATTAGGACACTGCCAACGACCCGGTTGCGTTTTGCCTTTTGGCTGCTATTCTGCGCCTCTTAACTAAACATGAAAAAGACCGAAAAAACACCAGTGGATCCCGAACTGACACGGCGCATCCAGGAACTCATCAAGTTCAAAAACGGCGGCCATAACGAAACCGAAGTGGCCGACATCATCGAAAACGCTTTGAAGCTCCTCACGGACGTCAAAGACAAAGGCGACGTGCGCGTCATCCAGACCGCCGTCCGCGAACTCCGCTACGGCTTCCGCATCTTCTCGCCGTATCACGATAAACGTAAAGTCTCCATCTTCGGCTCCGCGCGCACGAAACCCGAAAGCGTGGAATACCAGCAGGCCGTCGAGTTCGGCGCGAAAATTGTGAAGGCCGGTTACAT
>JAYVQV010000002.1:0-12770 GCA_043776855.1 Limisphaerales bacterium
CGCGCCTCGATGGCGTCAATCAATTCATACACTTCCTCAATCGCGTGGCGGCGCAATGTCAGATGATCTTGCTCGCGATCCCACGGACAGCCCGTCGGCGAACGCAATTTCGCCATGACTTTCAAGAGGTCATTGATGGCGGGTTGTTTCTTCATCGGGGAAAATTCTAACGCAGCTAACTCAACGTCCCTTCGCGTATTTCATCGTCGCTTGTTTCATTTCGCGGTCGGAATCGCGCTTCTTGAGGTCATCGCGTTTGTCGAAAGTCTGTTTGCCCTTGCCCACGCCGATGGAGACTTTCACCTTTCCGTTCTTCCAATAGAACGCCAGCGGGAACAGCGCGTTGCCCTTCACCGAAGCGAGTTCATACAGCTTGCGAATCTCCGATTTGTGCAGCAGCAATTTGCGCGGTGCCTTGAGCGCGTGGTTGTGGACGTTGCCGTGCGAGTATTCGTCAATGTGCGCGTTGTAGAGCCACGCCTCATTCTTCTCGATGCGCGCGAAGGCATCCGCGATCTGCCCCTTGCCCGCGCGCAGCGACTTGACCTCCGTGCCATGCAGCACCAGCCCCGCCTCGAACGTCTCAATGACGAGATAGTCGCGGCGGGCTTTATGGTTGGTCACGATGTCGGCCATTTCAAAACAAAGGTAGAATGAAGCCGGAAGAATGTAGAAACAAAAATGCTTCATCCAGTCGCCCGGATGAAGCATGAAAATTTTTGGCGGGATGAATTACTTCTTCATTCTTCATTCATCATTCTGCCTTGGCCTTTTAGTGCTTCTTGCGCTTCTTCGGAATCAGGCGGACCGCCGCGACTTCTTCCGGCAATTCCCAGCCCATCTTGTTTTCGATGATTTCCGTCAGCGCGATGTCCGCGAGGCCCATGCTCGCCGGCACGTCCACGAGCGGGCGACCCCAGCCGCCGCCGCCAGCGTTCAGTTGGCGCACGCGGCGCGACACGATGTTGATGAGCACGTTCGGCGCACCCACTTTTTCCAAGGCCTTTTTGCAAAGTTCAGCGTTCATTTGATAAAGTCTAAAATCGAGCGCGTCAGAATACCGGTCAGGCGCTTCAAAGCAATCTTAAAAATTCCCTTCAAAGTTGTCCTCCTTTCCGGCATTTTCTGAAAAACATTTTATGGCCGCACCAAAATCCTTCGACCTCAATTCCTTCCTCGCCACCCGCACCGACGCCGTCAACGCCGCGCTCGATAAGTTTCTCCCGTCCGAAAAGACCAAGCCCGCCACCATCCACAAGGCCATGCGCTACTCGCTCTTCGCCGGTGGCAAGCGGATGCGCCCCGCCGTGTTGCTCGCCGCCGCGACCGCGTGCGGCGGCAAGGAAACCGAGGCCATGCCCCTCGCCTGCGCCGTCGAGTGCATCCACACCTACTCGCTTATCCACGACGATTTGCCCGCGATGGACAACGACGATTACCGCCGGGGCAAGCTGACCAACCACAAAGTTTTTGGCGAAGGCATCGCCGTGCTGGCGGGCGACGCGTTGCTTACGCAAGCATTTGAGATCACCGCACAAGCCAACGCCTGGCCGCGTTACTCGCACCGCGATTTGATTTTGGAAATCGCCAAGGCCAGCGGCTCGTTGCAACTCATCGCCGGACAAGTCGCCGACATCGAAGGCGAGGGCAAGAAGACTTCCGCCGCTCAATTAAAATACATCCACGAACGCAAGACCTCCGCGCTGCTCTGCTGCTCCGTGCGTCTCGGCGGCATGAGCGCCAACTGCACGCCCGCGCAACTCGCCGCGCTCACCGACTTCGGCTACCACGTCGGCCTCGCGTTTCAGGTGATTGACGACATCCTCGACGTGACGCAGACCAGCGAGCAACTCGGCAAGACGGCGGGCAAAGACGTGGCCGTGCAAAAGGCCACCTACCCATCCATCGTGGGCTTGGAGAAATCACGGAAGATTGCGACGCAACTGACGGACAAGGCGTTTGCCGCGCTGAAGATTTTCAAAGGCCGCGCCGTCGCCCTCGAAGCGCTGGCGGAATTTCTGTTGAAGCGGGATAAATGAACGCTTGAACTTACGGCCCACAAATCATATTTTGTGGGCATGAGTGTTCAACGTATTCATCTGCACTTGAGCAAGGAGTCGCTGGCCTTCGGACGCCAGCTTGCCCGCAAAAAGAAGACCAGCATCTCCAAGCTGGTCGAAGGCTTTTTCCTCGGCGGACGCAACCACGCCCACAGCGGAAAACCGTTTTCCGAACGGTGGGCAGGTAAAGAATGCAAAATAACCATGCGCCAGCTCGATAAAGCGGATGTCCGGGGAATGCGTCTCGCCCAAAAATACGCGTGAAAATTCTTCTGGATTGCGATGTTTTGCTGGATCAAATGCTCCGACGCGAACCGTTTTTGGCCGATTCAGCGCGCATTTTCAATGCCTGTGAAGCTGGTGAAATCAAAGGAGCAATCGCCTGGCATACGTTGGCCAACGCCAATTATATTGCCGGAGAGGGCAAAAAGGCGCTGAAATTTTTTGAAGATTTGCTTTCGTTCGTTGAAGTCATCGGCGGCGACACACCCATGGCGTTGGAAGCCATCCGTCTTGGATTTTCCGATTTCGAGGATGCGCTGCAAAGCGTCTGCGCCGCAAAGTTTGAGGCCGACTTCATCGTGACGCGCAATGTGAAGGACTACAAACTTTCCCCCATCAAGGCCGTATCCCCGGCGGATTTTGTAGAAAAGTTTTTGACTGTCTGAAATCGCGACCTCGAAGCGCTGGCGGAATATCTCTTGAAGCGGGACAAATAATTGCGTTAGCTTAATTCGTCCTCGGGGAAACACATTTTCAATTCAAAACTACACTATGAATATCAGGGGCTTAATTTATTTTGCGCTGACATTGATGACGATTTCTATTCATGCCGCCCCGGGTGATGGTTCAGACATCGCCAGAAACGCGGCTATCGAAAAAGAAAAACGGCTACAAATTTATCAGGAACAGGCTTTTCAAGATGCGATAAAAGCAGAGATAGTTGCCCTGCAAAGGGCCGAATTGAATTTGATTTATTCAAAAGACCCTTGGAGAAACGTAAGCGGGTTCACCAATAATAGCAGTTCGCCCGGCTGGGTGGAGTTTCAGGGGAAATCCCAAGAGGTGGTCGCTAGTGGCGTGATTTTCAAAGGAAAATTCGGACGAGTTTTAACGGTTCATACCGATCCTTCGTATAGCGAGCATCTCGTTACTAAAATTTCAAAGCAAAGCAATGTCAGCAGCGCCACGAGCGCCATTTCATCATCGTCTCACGAAGTAAGAGACGTGGGGCTTGAAATCCAGAAAGTATATGGGGATGACATTTTCTTTGTGGCCAACTTTCCTTATCCGTCAGATGCGAGACAGGGCTACGAACAAATGATGGCCTTCCCGAACGGCTATTTCAGCCACACAAATTCCATCGGGCAGGTTCTCACCATTCCATCAATTGATTATGGAACCCCCTGCACAAAAACCTGGTCACAAGCAGAAATCACGGCCTCAAAACAAAAGGCGGAATCCGATAAACGGGCTGCCAAAGACAGGTTCCTAAAATCAAATCAAGATTCAGCGGCGCGGGGAGAACCTCTGGGTTTTATGCGCATGGGTGTGCGCTACCGTGATGGCGATGGGGTTGAAACAAATTTATTGAAGGCCAAAACATATTTTCAAAAGGCAGCCGATGCCGGTTTGCAGGAGGCGATTGATGAGCTTTCAAAATGAAATCCTTAACGCGTAACTGTTACAGCGGGCGATAAAAAAAGTTCGCTACGCCCTCCCTCACCTGTTTCCTCTCCCCAAGGAGAGGACAAACCGTAGGGCGGTTTCTTTCGGGTTAAAAACTGCTGCACCAATCCAGACGCCGGATTTTTGCCCAGACGCGGCAACCGTTTCTCCCTCTCCTTGGGGAGAGGGCCGGGGTGAGGGAGGTCGTTCAAACCATTACCATTGTTCGTTCTGATAAACGATTGCGTCAGCCAATGCCTTCGAGCCGGTCGGAATAAACATTCACCAGCTTGTGAGATTTGAGGAGCGTTTCAATCTGCGGCCAGACACGGGCAAGCAAGGCGTGAAAGTCATTTCGGCGCAGATTTCAAATCTGATCCAACACCAGCTTGTCAACCGACTTGCACCTCGGACAAGCCTGCCCGACCAGCAACGGTTGAAATTCTTGCAGCAACACCTTCAAACCTTTGCGGTGCGCCTCGCTGTCGAAGTCACGATATTCAGGATGCTGGTCAAACACCTCATCCAGCGGCTGGCCGATGGAAACTTTGAGAACTTTCGCCTTGAGAATATGGCTGGGATCGCCGGAGGGAGCCAATGAAACGAGCGCCCGTTTCCCCTCGGCTAAGCCCGATTCGGCGAGGTTTCGGAACCAGCCACAGTTGCGACACAGCAGGCGAATGGTCTTAAATTTCAAGCTTTTTGGTTCCATGCCTTGAGCGTGAACCGCGCTTATATTTCTGTCGAGCCGAAACATCCAAAGGAGATCCCCGAAGGTCTTTGACCAGCGGCGGGGGGACGATCACGCAACGAAAGTTAAGTGGATTTTGAGCAATTCAGATATCTGAACCGCTTCAGAGCAGATGCCCCAGCTTCTCGCGCTTGGTCTTGAGATACTTTTCGTTGTGCGGGTTCGGCTTCACCTTGATGGGCAGTTGCTCGACGATTTTCAACCCGTAGCCTTTGAGGCCGACAATTTTCTTGGGATTGTTCGTTAGCAGGCGAATCGTTTTCAGGCCGAGGTCGCAGAGGATTTGCGCGCCGAGACCGTATTCGCGCAGGTCCATGCCGTAGCCGAGCTTCTCGTTCGCCTCAACGGTGTCGAGTCCCTGCTCCTGTAATTTGTAAGCCTGAATCTTCGGCGCGAGGCCGATGCCGCGACCTTCCTGCCTCATGTAAAGAATCACGCCGCTGCCCGCGTCGGCGACTTGCTTCATCGCTTGATGCAGTTGCGGGCCGCAGTCGCAGCGGCGCGAACCGAAGACATCGCCGGTGAGACATTCGCTGTGGACGCGCACGAGAACTTTTTCTTTTTTCGCCACATCGCCGCGCACGAGCGCAAGGTGATGCTGGCCGTCCAGTTTGGAACGATACAAGTGCAGATTAAAATCGCCGTAGTCCGTCGGCATCTTGATGACTTCAATTTTTTCCACGAGCTTTTCGCGCGTGCGGCGGAATTCGATGAGGTCGGCGATGGTGCAGATTTTTAGTTTGTGCTTCTTGGCAAATTTCAGCAACGCCGGCAAGCGCGCCATCGTGCCGTCGTCATTCATGATTTCGCAGATGACGCCGATGGAACGGCAGCCGGCGAGATGCACGAGGTCAACCGCCGCTTCCGTGTGACCCGCGCGCTGGAGAACGCCGCCGGATTTGGCGCGCAGCGGAAAAACGTGACCAGGCTGGACGAGTTCATCCGGCACGGCCGTGGGCGAGGCCATGATCTCGATGGTCTTCGCGCGGTCGGCGGCGCTGATGCCGCTGCTGATGCCGTGTGCGGCATCCACGCTCACTTGAAAATCGGTGCGGAAGACTTCGCGATTCTGTTTCACCATGCGCTCGATGCCGAGCTGCTGGAGGCGTTCGCCGGTGGTGGGCACACAGATGAGGCCGCGCCCGTGCTTGGCCATGAAGTTGATGGCGGCGGGCGTGACGAACTGCGCGGCCATGACGAGGTCGCCCTCGTTTTCGCGGTCGGCGTCGTCCACGACGATGACCATTTTGCCTTTGCGAAGGTCGGCGATGACGGACTCGATGCTGTGGAAAATATTTTTCATTCGGCGAAAAAGATTCTAGCGACGCGGCGGGAAAAGTCACATCAATCGTGCGGCGGCGAATGATTGAAAAACATTGGTGCACGGCGCGGCATTTTCTCCCTCTCCCACTTGGTGGAGAGGGCCGGGGTGAGGGGCAGTCGCCTTTCAAAATAATTCCATCATTCCAGTGACGCCACCGCTGCCCCTCACCCTAACCCTCTCCCCCAAGGGGGAGAGGGAATCAGAAGCCTCAAGTCGCATCCCGTTCCGATGTTAAGATGAACGGCTATAGTTTATGCGAATTCGTGTCAGAAAATTTCGTGTGCTTCGTGTTTTTCGTGGTTCAAATCGGCGACTCGTGCAACTCGTCCCTCCGAAAAATTAAAACCCCGGAAGCTTAAGCCTCCGGGGTTTTGAATTTCGTAGCCAACTGGTAGCCGTCCGCAAGGACTGGCCGTCTGCAAAGACTACTTCGCTTTCTTCAGCGCGGTCAAACCGGCATACACGGCGTGTTTGCCGAGTTCCTGCTCGATGCGCAAGAGCTGGTTGTATTTCGCCAGACGGTCGCTGCGGCTCAAGGAACCGGTCTTGATCTGACCGCAGTTCGTCGCCACGGCGATGTCGGCGATGGTCGCGTCTTCGGTTTCGCCGGAGCGATGCGAGAGGACGGCGGTGTAGCCGTTGAACTGCGCGAGTTGCACGGCGTCGAGCGTTTCCGTGAGCGAACCGATCTGGTTCACCTTCACGAGAATCGAATTCGCCGTGCCGGTATCAATTCCTTTTTGCAGGAACTTCACGTTGGTCACAAACAAATCGTCGCCGACGAGTTGCACCTTGTCGCCGATCTTGTCGGTGAGTTGCTTCCAATGTTTCCAGTCGCCCTCGGCGCAGCCATCTTCGATGGAGACAATCGGATACTTCGCGACGAGCTTGGCGTAGAAGTTCACGAGTTCTTCGCCCGTGATGGTTTTGCCGGTGGATTTCTTGAAAGTGTAAGTGCCGTCGTGGTTGTAAAATTCCGACGCGGCCACGTCGAGCGCGAGGTTGATCTGCTTGCCGGCTTTGTAGCCCGCATTCTTCGTCGCTTCGAGAATAGATTCAATCGCGTCTTCCACGCTGTTCAGCTTCGGCGCGAAACCACCTTCGTCACCGACGGCGGTGGAGAGGCCGCGCTTCTTCAACACGCCCTTGAGCGCGTGAAAAATTTCCGTGATGGCCTGCAAGCCTTCGCTGAAGGTATTGAAGCCATGCGGCTGGATCATGAATTCCTGAAAATCAATCGGGGCATCGGAGTGCGCGCCGCCGTTGATGACGTTCGCCATCGGCACGGGGAGAACTTTCGCGTTCGTGCCGCCGATGTAGCGGTAGAGCGGCATACCATTGGATTCGGCGGCGGCTTTCGCAGCGGCGAGCGAGACGGCGAGAATGGCGTTCGCGCCGAGCTTGGATTTGGTTTCCGTGCCGTCGAGCTTGATCATCGCGGCGTCAATGCCGACCTGGTCGCAAACGCAATGGCCGATGAGCGCTTTCTTGATCGCGCCGTTCACGTTGGCGACGGCCTTCAAGACGCCTTTGCCGAGATAAACATTTTTGACGCCGTCGCGGAGTTCGATGGCTTCGTGTTCGCCGGTGCTCGCGCCGGAAGGAACCGCCGCGCGGCCAATCGTGCCGCAGCACAATTTCACGTCGGCTTCCACAGTGGGATTGCCGCGCGAGTCGAGGACTTGGCGGGCGATGATATCAACGATTTTGCTCATAGTTTGGTTTGTAAATTTTCAGAATTAAAACGAAGGCGCATGATAAATTTTGCGCGCGGTGAGTCAAGAAATGCCTTGCAGTTAAAGCGGAACTCGACGCACTGGAAACCTCTGGTGGAGTTTGTCGCGCTGCGACAGACTTTGCCAGCGAAGCTGGCATTGTAGTGGGACAGGCGTCTCGCCGGTCGTGTTCCAAACTTCTCCGACTTAAACACGAACTGGACAGGCGAGACGCCTGGCCCACGATCCCGCGCCTGCGGGACTCGGTAACGGGCTGGCTCGCAGCGCGAGCCAGCCCACCCAGGATGGGCATCTGATTCTCCAAGCAAACTTCATCACCTGTATTGGCGATGGTTGCGGCGCGCGGCAAAAGTTAATCTCCGCGCATGACACCCCGTTTTCTTGCCAGTGCAATTTCATTTTTGCTGGCCGCCTCTGCTCTGGCTGACGGAACTAATACCATCGCCACGCTGCAACCCGGCGACAACGTCCCCGCCCCCATCCCGCGCGATCCGGCCTACGGCATCAGCGGCCCCGGCGCGAAGCACAAGGCGATGTGGACGAATTACAATCTGCGTTGCACCGGCTCGGCGGTGAAGGCGGGTTTGATCCCGAACCTCAAGCCATTGATTCCCGACATGCAACTGCGCGATACCATCGTGCGGCCGGGTGGCGATGGAAATTATTATCTCACCGGTTCGACCGGCGCGGACATCTGGGATTTTAACAGCGGCGTGGAACTCTGGCGCTCGCCGGATTTGCAGCACTGGGAATACGTCGGCCTCGTCTGGTCGCTCGCCAAAAACGCGACGTGGGAAAAAGAACCGCGCGACCTGCACGGCAAACCCACGGTTACCATCTGGGCGCCGGAAATCATTTACCTCAAGAAACTAAAAACCTACGTCATTGTTTTGAGCATGGCGCCGGGTGGGATTTCCATGCTCAAGAGCACCACCGGCAAACCTGAAGGCCCGTATGTGAACACCGTTCCCGGCGGCAAGCAGTTGCGCGGCGGCATTGATGCCACGCTGTTTGAGGACGATGACGGCAAAGTTTATTTTGCCAACGCTGGCGGCGGCACCATCAATTTGATGAAGGATGATTTGAGCGGTTTCGCTGAAACGCGCAAAGTGGAATTGCTTCATCCCGACCTCAATCCCGCGCATCACGCCGCCAAGGTGGTGCAGCGCGGCATGAAAGGTTTTGGTCACGAGGGCGCGGTGCTGTTCAAGGCGAACGGCCGATACTATCACGGCGCGGTGGATGATTACGAAGGCCGCTATTCCAGTTGCGTCGCCATGTCCACGAACATCTGGGGGCCGTATGATAACTGGCACGAAACTGTTCCCTGCGGTGGCGGCACGGATTTTTTCCAAGACAAACAAGGCAACTGGTGGGGCGCCTTCTTCGGCAACGACAACGCCGCGCCGTTCCGCGAGAAACCGGCCATCGTGAAAATTGATTTCGCCGCCGATGGAAAAATTGTTGTAGCCAAAGACCAGCCGGATTTCGTCTTGCAGAAATGATTTCCAAAAATGAAAAATAAATTCCTCCCTCAATTCCTGCTCGCGACGATTTTCGTTTGCGGCAAAACCTTCGCGCAAGACGGCCCGCACACCACGCCGGAAGTCATCGCCCGCGCTGCTGCGAAAAGTCCCGCGCTGCCCGCCGGGCCATTTGCACCGACGTGGGATTCCATCCGCACGAATTATTCCACGCCCGACTGGCTGCGCGACGCGAAGTTTGGTTTGTTCATGCACTGGGGACTTTACGCCGTGCCAGCACACGCGAGCGAGTGGTATGGGAAACACATGTATGGCAATCCCGGCATCACGCAATGGCACACGGAAAAATTCGGCGCGCCGGACAAATTTGGCTACAAGGATTTCATTCCGATGTTCACCTGCTCGAATTGGAATCCCGATGCGTGGGCGGAATTGTTCAAGCAGTCCGGCGCGAAAGTCGTCATCCCGACCGCCGAGCATCACGACGGTTTCGCGCTCTGGGACAGCGCGGTGAATCCGTGGAACGCAAAACAACTCGGCCCGCATCGCGACCTCATCGGCGATTTGTCGAAGGCGGTTCGCAAGCAGGGTTTGAAATTTGGCGTGTCGCATCACGGCATGGAGCATTTCACTTTCATCCAGCCGACGAAGGGCGCGACGAACGATCTTTACGATCCGAAGTGGAAAGATTTTTACAGCGTCGCCGACCGCAGCGATGCCGCGTGCGAAAAATTTCTCGCGAACTGGGTCGCCGAAAATGAAGAGCTGGTGGACAAATACCAGCCGGACGTTTTGTGGTTCGACAACGGACTGAACCGGCGCGAGTTCGACCCGCTGAAATTGCAGGTGGCCGCGTATTATTACAACCGCGCCGCGACGTGGGGCAAAAAAGTTTCGTTGAGCACGAAGGATCACGCGTATCTCGCGGGCAGTTTTATGGATTTTGAACGCGGCAGCCGCGCGCCGAAAGAGCTGACCGATTATCCGTGGTTCGTGGACGAGCCGGTGCTGTATCGCTTCGGCTACACGGAAAACTCGCCGATTACGGACGCGGGGCGTGTTGTCCGCCAGATTGTGGATTGCACGAGCAAAAATGGCGGGTTGCTCCTGAACATTTCGCCGAAGGCCGACGGCACGATTCCCGACGACCAGCAAAAATTGCTCCGGCAAATCGGCGCGTGGCTGGCCGTGAACGGCGACGCAATCTACGGCACGCGCGCGTGGAAACAATTCAGCGAAGGCAAAATCCGCTTCACGACGAAGGGCGAAACGCTTTACGCGATCTCTTTGGAATGGCCGGCCAATGGAATTTCCATCGCTTCACTTTCCACGACCAATTCTGCTGGGAAAATTTCCGCCGTGGAATTGCTCGGTCACAAAGGTGCGCTGGAATTTTCACAGGACGAAGGCGGTTTGAAAATCAAACTGCCCGCCGACAAACCGTGCGACTACGCCTGGGCCTTCAAAATTTCCGGCGTGAAATCAAAATAATTTTCCATCCAAAATGAAACCAACTCTTTTTTCCACGGTTGCTTTTTTGCTTCTGGCCACGACTGCATTGGCGGGCGATGCCGTCACCAATAAAAATTCCCGCACCGGGCCGTTCATCCTCGGCGCGGACATTTCGTGGATTCCCGAGGATGAAGCCGATGGCGCGAAGTATTTCGACCACGGCGTGAAGAAGGACATTTTCCAGATTCTCCACGACTACAAATTCAATTACGTCCGGCTCCGGCTCTTCGTGAACCCCGCCTCGACCAACGGCTACGCGCGCCGCCGCAGCGAGGCGTTCTGCGATTTGGCGCACGTCAAGGCGCTCGCCAAACGCGCGAAGGCGGCGGGCATGGGCGTCCTGTTGGACGTGCATTACGGCGACACTTGGACTTCGCCCGGCCATCAGGAAAAACCGGTTGCGTGGCAGGATTTTAATGTGCAACAACTCACGCAGGCCGTTCACGACTGGACACGCCGCGCGATTTACGAAATGAAAACCAACGGCACACCCGCCGACATGGTGCAGGTCGGAAACGAAATTTCCGACGGGATGTTGTTCCCTGACGGACGCCGGAGCAACTTCGACAACTTCGCCGCGTTCGTCAAAGCAGGCATCGCGGGCGCAAAGGAAATTGATCCGAATGTGAAAATTGTTTTGCACCATCATCTCGGACGCAGCAACGAACGGATGCGCGACTGGGTGGATAATTTTATTTCGCGCGGCACGGAGTTCGACATCATCGGCATGTCCTGCTACGCGCAGGCGGTGGAGGGCGACTGGCAGAATAATTTTGCCGACCTCGCAAAACGCTATCCCGACAAGGGTTTGCTCGCGCTCGAATACTCTGCGCGCAAACGCGACATCAACGACCTCATCTTTAACGCGCCGGATAAGAAAGGTCTCGGCACGTTCATTTGGGAGCCGACGCGCCATCGCGAATCGCTGTTCGACAAGGACGGCAAGAGCGCGGGCGGCGGACAGGAATCGAATTTCACGACCGACACCGGCATCAATCAAGGCGCGCGGTCGCGGACCAATTCGTTCTCCCGAACGAACTTTCCCGCCAGCACGGCGGCAGCGGCGACCAACGCAACCGCCAGCACTAATTCGCCGGAAGCCATGTTCCGCAGCTTCGGCACGAACGAAACCGCGCGCGCTGGCTGGCGCAAAAAACGTTTCGGCGGACGTTACGACGCGAATGATTTTTTCAACCTGTATCCGCAAATGGCAAAGGACTACGCTTCCACAAATCTGTTCGCCAAATGAAACGCACACTAATTTTTTGTCTGTCGCTGACGGCTGCCGCTCGCCTGCTGGCGGTGGAAAATTTTGTTCCACCCGCTTCGCCGCACGCGGATTTTAATTTCAACCCCGGCTGGAAATTTATCCGCGAGGACGTCACAAACGCCGAGGCCATCGCGTTCGACGATTCCAAATGGAGCGACGTGAGCGCGCCGCACACTTGGAACGATGTGGATTCCTACGCGAACATCATCAGCCACAGCGGCGGCGACCGGCACGCGTGGACGGGCATCGGCTGGTATCGCAAGCATTTCAAGCTGCCGACGGGGGCGAAGGACGGAAAAGTTTTTCTGGAGTTTGAAGGGCTGAAACAGGCCGGAAGATTTTGGGTGAATGGAAAACTCGTCGGGCGTTTTGAAAATGGCGTCTCCGCGTGCGGCCTCGACTTGACCGGCTTCGTGACATTTGGCGACGCCGAAAACGTCATCGCCGTGAAGGTGGACAACAGCAACGACTATCACGAAGAGGCCACCGGCGAAGGTTTTGAGTGGATGGGCCGCGCCTTCAATCCGAATTACGGCGGGCTGAACCACGACATCTGGCTGCATCTCACCAGCAAGGTTTATCAGACGCTGCCGCTCTGGGAAAATTTGAAGACGCTCGGTGTTTATATTTATGCGTCGAATTTTTCCATCAGCAATAAAACCTGCGACGTGAACATTGAGTCGCAAGTCCGCAACGAATCCGGCGAGCAGCAGTCCATCACGCTCTCGGCGGTAGTTGTGGATGCCGATGGAAAAGTTTGCGCGAAATTTTCCAGCGAAGTTCTGGACTTGGTGAACGGCCAGACGGAAATCATTTCCGCCAATGGAAAACTGGCGGACGCAAAATTCTGGAGCGACGTGACGCCCAATCTTTACGACGTTTTCACCACGCTCACGGTGGATGGAAAAATCGTGGACGTGCAAAAAATTAAAACCGGTTTCCGCAAAACCGAATTCAAAGGCGGC
>JAYVQV010000003.1:0-3241 GCA_043776855.1 Limisphaerales bacterium
GCAGGTTGCCAACCTGCGACACAGCAGACTGCCAGTCTGCGCTACGTTTCGAGCCGCCGCCCAGCGCGCATTAGGGAGGCAGCCATGTTGAACGAACAGCAAATCATCGCGTATCTGGACGGCGCGCTGTCGGCGGCGGAGCGCGCCCGCATCGAAGCCGAATTGGAACGCGATCCGCAACTGCGCCGCGAACTTGTGCGCCAGTCGCAACTCGATGCCGCCCTGCGCGCCGCACTCGGTTCTGACGCCGCGAATCAGCGCGTAAAGGAATCCATTCTCACCGTCCTGCGCGGCGAAAGTGAGGCGACGCTCAAACAACAGGTGATGGCGGATGCGACGCGTAGCGCAGACTGGCAGTCTGCTGTTTCGCCGACTGGCAGTCGGCAGGCGTGGAAAATTTTTGCGCGTCAATTATTTCAACGCCCCGCAGGTTGCCAACCTGCGAGACAGCAGACTGCCAGTCTGCGTTACGCACTGGCCGGGCTGCTTCAAATTTTTCGCCGCCCAGCATTCGGCCTGGGCTTTGCCGCCGCGCTCATCGTGGCCGTCGTCTGGTTTGCGCAACGACCGGTGACAACGGTTGCCAGCATTGAATTGCCAACGCGCGTTGAACTGGCCGGAAGCACAACCCAGCCCAAGTCCGGCGAAATCATCCGCGCCGAGGCGAGCTATTCCGCCACGGTGAAATTTGCCGACGGCACGACGCTGCATCTCGAACCGGGGACGGAAATCAGCCTAGTCGCCGTTGACTCCAAACAAAGCGGCGGCAAACAACTCAAGCTCCTCACCGGCTCGCTCTCCGCCGAGGTCGCGAACCAGCCGCCCGGTTTGCCGTTGCTCATTCAGACGCCGCACGCGCTCGTCACCGTCGTCGGCACGGAATTCGATTTGAGCGTGGCCACCAATCAGACCGCGCTCGAAGTCACACGCGGCCTCGTGAAGATGACCGGCGCGGGCGAAACCAATCCCGTGAGCGTCGCGGCGGGCGAATTCGCCGTCGCCGCACCAAAGCGCGCGATGCAATTCGGACGGCTCGCGCGGCATCCGTTCCTCTGGCCGTTCAGCAGCGCGAGCATTTGGAATCGTCCGCTCGGCAGCGGCGCGAAATTTTCCGCCGTGACGGGAAAAAGTTTTCTCGCTGATGGCCCGCTCGCGGACGGCCTGCGTTCGCGCCGTCCGACTCTTGGTGCGCCCGCCGATCCGCTGCGACGCATCTGGGTCAACGGCGAGGCCCGCGCCGATGTCCGCCTTGCCGACGCCAAATTGCCGGGCGCGAACCTGACGGATTCCTGGGTGTTGCTCCAACAAGGCCGGCGTTACGCGCTCGAACTGCGCGGCGTCACGGTGCGCGATGATGGCGACCTCGAAGCGCACGCCATCACCCGCACCGACCTTGCCGGGCTGGGAACGGAAGATTCGGTCAACGCCGCAAAACCGTTCGGGCTTTCCAATCTTGGTGGATTGATTCGCTCGGGCGAATGGGAAAATGGAATCCGCCACGCGCTCTCCGCCCGTGTCAGCCGCGAACGTCTCGCGGGCCGCAATTTCCAGAATCCGTTCACCGTCTGGCCGGCGGCCGGCAACGCCGCGAGCGGCGCGGAGGCGGAGAAACTTTGCGTCGGCACACTGCTGGCAATTCCGCCGGACGTGGACATAAAAAAACTTTTTAGTGAATCCGGCCCGGCCTACGAACTCGCGCGTGCCATGCAGGACTACGGCGTCTATGTCACCGGCTTCATTGACGCCCCCTTCGTGCTGCTCGCCGACGATGCAAACGTCCCGCGCGCGGACGAATGGTTAAACCAGCTTGTCCCGCTGCTGAAAATCGTGCCGGACAACTTGCCGGAAACTCCCGGCGGCGGCACTCCGCGTCGCGAACCCGCGCCCGCGCTGCCCGACGAAGCGAAGTAGCGCAGACAGTCTGTCTGCTGTTTCGCCGACTGGCAGTCGGCAGGGTGTGGATAATTCCGACGCGCCATTAAGCCATTCAATTTCAACACCCGCAGGTTGCCAACCTGCGACACAGCAGACTGCCAGTCTGCGCTACGGCGCGTTACGGCGGATGTGGCACGTCTTTGGCAACGTCTCAACTTCATGCTGTTTCTGCCCTGGTGGGTTTCAAGGATTTGTTTGTGGCACGTCAGATGGAGCGCGGCGGCACAGCCGTAGCGCAGACAGTTTGTCTGCTGTTTCGCCGACTGGCAGTCGGCAGGGTGTGGATACTTCTGACGCGTAATCAAATTTCAACACCCGCAGGTTGCCAACCTGCGAAACAGCAGACTGCCAGTCTGCGCTACAACTGCATTGCCAACTTCGTTCGCGATTCTCTACGCTTTACGGCATGAACCCGGACGAACCCAATCGCGGCTTGGAGCGGGTGAAGTTTCAGTTGCGCGCGGACGGTGTTCCCGATGAAGCCCCCAACCCGCTACGGAGTGGAGTTCATTCACGCGGTTATCTGCCGCACGTCAAACGCGAGGGCGCTTCCTATTTCGTTACCTTCCGGCTCACGGATTCTCTGCCCAAGGAAGTTCTGCTTCGTTTTGAAAGTGATCACGCCGCCGCGCTTCGCCAACTTCCGGCCAGCGCATCGGGCGAACAGGCCGAGGAAGTCCATCGCGAACTGCGCCGCAAGGTTGAACGCTATCTCGACCAGGGCGCGGGCGAATGTCACCTGCGCCGTCCTGAAATCGCGGACTTGGTTTCGGACGCGCTCCGCTTTTTTCACGGCCAGCATTATCTGCTCGATGACTGGGTGGTGATGCCCAATCACGTCCACGTCATTCTCTGGCCGATGCCGGATTTTACGTTAAGCGAAATTCTCAAGAGCCGCAAACGTCACACGGCGCGGCAGGCCAACCTGATTCTCGAGCGCACGGGCGAGACGTTCTGGCAGCGCGAATCTTACGACCACTGGATTCGTAACGACGATGAAAAGGCACGTATCCGCCGCTACATCCGGATGAATCCGGTGAACGCGCGTCTGTGCAATTCGCCGGAAGACTGGAAGTGGAGCAGTGCGTGGCCCGGCTGGAACGCAGCGGCGCAACCGCTGCCGTCGTAGCGCAGACTGGTAGTCTGCTGTTTCGCCGACTGGCAGTCGGCAGCGCGCCGTTTGCAACCGCGCCGTCCGCAGGTTGCCAACCTGCGAAACAGCAGACTGCCAGTCTGCGCTACGTCCGATGCACCGCGTCGTTTGTAACAATCCAGCCGTCCCGCGCTATTCCGTCTTGATGAAAAT
>JAYVQV010000004.1:0-3241 GCA_043776855.1 Limisphaerales bacterium
AGCGCGCCGTGGATCATCCGCACCGCGCTGTGCGTCCAGCCGCGTGACGGACGTTTGCATCTCTTCATGCCGCCCGTTGAGCGCACGGAAGATTATTTAGATTTGATTGCGGGCATCGAAACCGTCGTCACCGAAATGGGCACGCCGGTCATCATCGAAGGTGAGACGCCGCCCAAAGACCCGCGCCTGAACAAGCT
Organism: Limisphaerales bacterium; assembly: GCA_043776855.1. Classification (GTDB taxonomy): domain Bacteria; phylum Verrucomicrobiota; class Verrucomicrobiia; order Limisphaerales; family UBA11358; genus UBA11358. The sequence goes on from JAYVQV010000004.1 coordinate 198, forward strand.
CGCCGTGACGGCCGACCCCGGCGTCATCGAGGTGAACATGCACCCGAGCAAGACCTGGGACGAACTCGTCGAGCGCACGGAAATTCTTTACGAGGAAGCGCGCCAGACGCGGCTCGGCACGGAAAAATTCATGCTCGACGGCCGTCACACCGGCACGGGCGGCGGCAACCACATTATCATCGGCGCGGAAACGCCCGTGGATTCGCCGGTTTTGCGTCGCCCCGATTTGCTGCGCTCGCTGCTCGCGTATTGGCAGAATCATCCGTCGTTGAGCTGGATGTTCAGCGGATTGTTCGTCGGACCGACCTCGCAAGCGCCGCGCATGGACGAGGCGCGCAATGATTCACTTTACGAACTCGAAGTCGCGTTCAAGGAAATGGACAAGCAGATGGGAATGGGGAGCGCGCCCGCCTCGGGCGCAGTTGGCGACGCCCTCGTCGCCAACCCGGGCGCGCGGCAAGCTCACGAACTTTCTTCACCAACGTCGCGCGAAGAGTTCGGCGCGGGGGCGCGCCGAACTGCAGCCGGGGCGGCTGCGCTCCCCATTCCACCGTGGATGGTGGATCGTCTGTTCCGCAACCTGCTGATTGATTCCAGCGGCAACACGCATCGCGCTGAATTTTCGATTGATAAACTTTACTCGCCCGATAGCAGCACGGGTCGCCTCGGCCTCGTCGAGATGCGCGCGTTTGAAATGCCGCCGCACGCGCGCATGAGCCTTGCGCAACATTTAGTTTTGCGCGGCCTCATTTCCAAATTTTGGAAAGAACCTTACACCAACGACCTCGTCCGCTGGGGCACGGACATCCATGACCGCTGGATGTTGCCGCACTTTTGCGAAACGGATTTCCGCGATGTCATCCACGATTTGAAAGATGCCGGTTATCCGTTTGAATTCGACTGGTTCGCGCCGCACTTTGAATTTCGTTTTCCGCGCATCGGCGATCTGGAGCAGCGTGATTTGCAAATCGAACTTCGCACCGCGCTCGAACCGTGGCATGTCCTCGGCGAAGAACCTGCCGGCGGCGGCGCCGTGCGCTATGTGGACAGCTCGCTCGAACGCCTGCAAATCAAGGCGCGCGGACTCGCCGGCGACCGCTTCGCCATCACCTGCAACGGCCATCGCGTGCCGCTGCATCCGACCGGCACGAACGGCGAAGGTGTCGCGGGCGTGCGCTATCGCGCGTGGCAGCCGCCGGGCTGTCTGCATCCGACCATCGGCGTTCACGCGCCGTTGCGCTTCGATCTCTACGACACTTGGAACAAACGCTCGCTCGGCGGCTGCACTTATCACGTCGTGCATCCGGGCGGACGCGGCACTGACAAGTTTCCGGTGAACAGCTACGAGGCCGAATCCCGTCGGCTTTCCAGATTTTTCCGGCACGGCCATCAACAGGGCAAGTTCACGCCGCCGCCGGAAATTCCCAACGGCGACTTTCCGTTCACTCTGGATTTGAGAAATGTTTGAAGCACAACACAACTTGGCTTCGCGCGGAAAATGTGGTTATTTAATCGCATGAAAACGGCGACCATTGAACTGCCCGACCCGGTGTTCGACCAGCTCGCGGGCGAGGCGGAGCGCAAGCACCAATCCGTCTCGCGCTATCTGACCGAACTGCTGACGGGCAAGGTGGAAGCCGCACCGAATTTTCGCGTCGAACCAGCATTGCCCCTCATCGAGTCGTCGCGCCCCGGCAGCGTCAATCTCACCAGCGCCGGACTCGCAGAAATAGAGGCCGAAGAGGACGCGCAACGCTATGGGCGAACTGCCGGACGCTAACTTCTGGCTGGCGCTGGCCTGGTCCGGCCACGTCGCGCATCCCGTCGCCAAATCCTGGTGGGAGGCGGATTCGCGGCGGCAAATTATTTTTTGCCGCGTCACGGAAATGGCTTTGCTCCGGCTGCTCACGAACCGCACCATTCTGCGCGACGAGGCGAAAACCCAGGCAGGCGCGTGGCAAATTTATGAAACGTTGCGCCGCTCGCCGCGCGTGGAATTTCTCGGCGAGCCGCCGGGCTTCAACCAGCAGTGGCAAAATTTTTCCTCCCGCGACACCACGGCGACACAACGCTGGTCGGATGATTATCTCGCGGCCTTTGCGCGCACGTCAGGTCTGCGCGTCGTCACCTTCGATACTGGTTTTCGCGGCTATCCCGATCTTGCCCTCGAATTGCTCGTCACACCGCCGCCAACCATTTCCAATCCCGCGTGACCTTCTCGATGTCCCAATCGCAATCCCAATCCACGCCGGGTGACACCAGCTTCGCCAAGAAAGCATCGCCCGCCAGCCTGTTGTCCGGCTACCAGCACAGCGTCGGCGCGTTCGATGAACTGCTCGCGGCGGATGGCGAAATTTTTCCGCACTACGCGAAGCTGCTCGGCGAACTGGAGGAATTTGGCGCGGCGGAATTGCAACGGCGCGCGGAGGCGTGCCAGCGTTTTGTCCACGAGCACGGCATCATTTATAACGTGTATGGTGATCCACGAGGCATGGAACGCCCGTGGCAGCTTGATCCGATCCCGTTCGTCATCGCGCCGGAAGAATGGCGCACGCTTGAGACAGGTTTGATCCAGCGCGCGACGTTGCTGAATAAAATTCTCGCCGACTGCTATGGCAATCAGGATTTGATCCGTTCGCGCTGGCTTTCCCCGGCGCTGGTTTTCGGCCAGCCGGATTTTTTGCGTCCGTGTCACGGGATAAAAATTCCCGGCGATTCCTTTCTGCATTTTTATGCGGCTGACCTTTCGCGTTCGCCGGATGGACGTTGGTGGGTCGTTTCCGACCGCACGCAGATTCCCACGGGCGCGGGCTACGCGCTGGCGAATCGTTTGGTGACTTCAAGAATCTTGCCGGAATCCTTTCGCGACAATCATGTCCATCGTCTCGCTGGATTTTTTCTCGCGCTGCAGGATTCGCTCGCGAAACTTTCGCCGCGTCAGGCGGACAAGGCGCGCGTCGTGATGCTCACGCCCGGCCCGCACAACGAAACCTATTTCGAGCAGGCGTATTTGGCCCGCTACCTCGGCTACATGCTCGTCGAGG
>JAYVQV010000005.1:0-12674 GCA_043776855.1 Limisphaerales bacterium
TGTAACAACACGCCGAGCTGGTGCTCGGCGCTCCAATCGCTGGCTGAAATCAGCCACCCGCCCGTCTCCGCCGTGGTGCTGGGTTTCCGGCGCGAGGATGTCACGCATCCGGCGTGCGGTTTCGGGATGTTGATTCCGAAAATTGAGGGCTTCAAAATTCTCGGCACGATTTTTTCCTCCGCGCTGTTTCCGAATCGCGCGCCCGCCGGTCACGTCGCGCTGACGAGCTACATCGGCGGCGCGCGTTATCCCGAACTCGGTTTGCTGCCGCCGGAAAAACTGATTGAGACGGTGCTGGCGGATTTGCGCGTGCTGCTGGGCGTGAAAGGCCAGCCGGTGTTCACGCACACGAAGACGTGGCCGAAGGCGATCCCGCAATACAACGTCGGCTACGGAAAATTCCGCGAGCTGATGAACAACGTGGAAGCCAAGTCGCCGGGATTATTTTTCGCCGGGCATTATCGCGACGGCGTTTCGCTGGGCGATTCCATTGTGTCCGGCGTGAACATCGCTGGGCGCGTCGGGAAAAACTTTTCTTAACCACGGATGGACACAGATAAACACGGATTAATCGCAGAGACGCCGAGGGCGCAGTGGCAGCGCGGAGAAAACTGCCCGGCGAATCTCCGCGTTCTCCGCGTCTCCGCGTTTGTTTTTATCCGTGTGAATCCGTGTCCATCCGTGGTTAAATCTTTCCCGACATGAGCAAAGCCATCCTCCTCGTCAATCTCGGCTCGCCGGACTCGCCAGCCGTGCCGGATGTGCGGCGGTATCTGAACGAATTTCTGATGGACGGGCGCGTGATTGATACACCGTGGCTGTTGCGCCGGCTGGTCGTTAGTTTGATTTTGATCAAGCGTCCGGCGGAGTCGGCGCACGCTTATGAAAAAATCTGGACGCCGGAAGGTTCGCCGCTCGTCGTCACCAGCCGCATCGTGCAAACACTGTTGCAGGCGCGGTTGACCGTGCCGGTGGAACTGGCGATGCGTTATCAAAATCCCTCCATCGAATCCGCCGTGAAAAATCTCGCGGTCAACGGTGCGACGGAGGTTTTGCTCATCCCGATGTTTCCGCACTACGCGATGTCGAGCTACGAGTCCGCCGTGGTGCGCGTGCAGGAAGTCGCGGCGAAACTGGCGCCGCAGATGAAGCTCACCGTGCAGCCGCCGTATTTTGAAAACGCGGATTACATCGCCGCGCTGGTGGCGAGCGCGGCGGAATTTTTTAAGCAGGACTACGACCATCTGCTGTTCAGCTACCACGGAATTCCCGAACGGCATTTGAAAAAATCCGACCCGACCGGCTGCCACTGTCTCGCAAAAGAAAATTGCTGCGAAGTTCCCAGCGCGGCCCGTGCGACGTGTTATCGCGCGCAATGTTTCGCCACCACGGCGGCGTTTGTGAAACTGGCGGGAATTCCGAAAGAAAAATATTCCGTCTCGTTCCAGTCGCGCCTGGGCAAAGACCCGTGGCTGAAACCCTACACGGATCTGGAATTGCCGCGCCTCGCGCAGGCAGGCAAGCGGAAGCTGCTCGTCATCTGCCCGGCGTTCGTCAGCGACTGCCTGGAGACGATTGAAGAAATTGGTATGCGTGGCTTCGAGGAATTCAAGGCGGGCGGCGGCAAAGATTACACGCGCATCCCGTGCATGAACGAACACCCGCAATGGATCACGGCGCTGGAAAAAATGGCGGGGGAATTTCTCGCGAACGGCGAACGCGTATGAGCCTGACCAAACTTGGCTGGAACGCGGAGCGCGACGAGCAGTTCGCCCCGTATCTTGCCAAAAATTTTATCGCCGCGCGCGTGGCGGTGGAGGATAAACATTTCTACCGCATCTGGACGGCGGACGCGGAACTCACGGCGCAAATCACGGGCAAGCTCATTCACGAGGCGCGCGGCAATCATTCCAAACTTCCGAAGGTCGGCGACTGGGTGGCCGTGAAGCTCGTGGCCAACGAAGCGAAAGCGACCATCCACGACATCCTCCCGCGCCGCACCCAGCTCACGCGCAAACATTCCGGGCGCAATACCGCCGCGCAAGTGCTCGCGACAAACATCGAAACGGTTTTCCTCGTGAACGCCGTGGACGCCACGTTCAATGCCGCGCGGTTGGAACGGATGCTCGTCATGGCGCACGACAGCGGCGCGCGTCCCGTCGTGATTCTCAACAAGATTGATTTGTGCGATGACCTCGACGCGAAACTCGCCGAGGCCGGGCGCGTGGCGGGGGCGGTGGCCGTGTTCGCCGTCTGCGCCAGCACCGGGCGCGGCCTGAAAAAGCTCGCCGCCGAAATCAAACCCGCCGACACCGTCGCCTTCATCGGCATCTCCGGGGTCGGCAAGTCGAGCCTCATCAACCGGCTTTACGGCGAGGAGTTGATGCCGACGATTGAAGTGCGCGCGTCCGACGCCAAGGGCCGCCACACGACGACGTGGCGCGAAATGATTTTTCTACCGTCGGGCGGCGTGGTGATTGACACGCCGGGCATGAGGGAATTTCACCTCTGGGACATCAGTCAGGGCGTGCGGGAAACCTTTCCCGAAATCGAAGCGCTCGCGTTGCGCTGTCACTTCACCAACTGCGTCCACACTTCAGAAAAAAACTGCGCCGTGCTCGCCGCGCTCGCCGACGGCACGCTCGCGCGGGAGCGGTATGACAGCTTCGTGAAACTCCAGGGCGAACTCGGCTACCTGCGCGAAGCTGAAAAACGCGCGGGCTGGACGACCCGCCGCAAGAGTGACCGCGTGGCGCATCGCGTTTTCAACAAGCAGGATTAGTTGCGGCGGTTGCCCGGGAATTCTCGGGTGCAGCTTGACCCGGTTGTGCTTCGCGCCGGATGCCACTCCCTCTCCTCCTCGGAGGAGGAGCAGCGACAGCGGCTATGGACAGGGGAGAGGAGGCCCATGGTTTGTGAAATTAAAAATCCCCTCTCCCCAGCCCTCTCCCCGCTCATGCCTCGCGGGGCGAGGGAGCCAGACCGCAACCGAGTCAAGCTGCACCCGTGCGGTAGTATTTCCGCTCACCCATTTCTCAATGCCGGAAATGCCGCGCGCCGGTGAACGCCATCGCCATCCCGCGCGCGTCCGCAGCGGCGATGACTTCCGGGTCTTTCACCGAGCCGCCCGGTTGGATCGCCGCCGTTGCGCCCGCGTCTGCCGCCGCGATGAGTCCATCGGGAAACGGAAAGAACGCATCGCTGCAAACCACGCTGCCTTGCAAAGAAAGTTTCGCCTCGCCCGCCTTCCACACCGCGATGCGACTGCTGTCCACGCGGCTCATCTGGCCTGCACCCGTGCCGAGCGTGCGGCCTTCGCCGACGTAGAGAATCGCGTTTGATTTCAAATGCTTCACCACGCGCCAGCCGAACAGCATCGCCTTCAACTCCGCCTCCGTCGGCTGCCGTTTCGTAACAATTTTCAAATCGGCGACGCTCGTGATTTTCAAATCGCGCTGTTGCAGGAGGAACGAATCCGCGCCCACGCTGCGCACGTCCCACGGCTGCGCTTTGGTCGGGCATTTCGTGATTTCGAGCAGGCGCAGATTTTTTTTCTTCTGCAAAATCGCCAGCGCTTCCGGCGTGAACTCCGGCGCGACGATGACCTCGCTGAAAATTTCCGCAATCGCCTCCGCGCACGCCGCGTCGAGCGGCTGGTTCACCGCGATGATGCCGCCGAACGGCGCTTGTTTGTCCGTGGCAAAAGCCACGTCCCACGCCTCGCGCAGGCTTGCGCCCTGACCAACGCCGCATGGATTCGTGTGCTTGAGAATCGCGAGGGTTGGCACTGCGCCGTGAAATTCCGCGATGAGCGCGGTCGCGGCGGTGAGGTCTAAAATGTTGTTGTAAGAAAGTTCCTTCCCGTGAAGCTGCTTGAAAAATTCGCCGAACTTTCCGTAGAGCGCTGCCGTCTGGTGCGGGTTTTCACCGTAGCGCAACGGCTGCACCAGCGGCGCGGAGATTTGCAGCAGTGGCACAGGCATCTTGCCTGTGAGTTGCGTTTCAGAAACACCCAGGCTAGAAGCCTGTGCCACTCCGAATTCTTTCGCCAAATGCGCCGCAATCGCCGCGTCGTAAGCCGCCGTGCGCGCATAAACTTTCGCGCACAACGCGCGGCGCAGTTCCAACGTGGTGTTGCCGCTGGTTTTGATTTGTTCCGCCACAATCGCGTAGTCCGCCGGGTCCACGATGACGGTGACGCTGTCGTGATTTTTCGCCGCGCTGCGGAGCATCGAAGGTCCGCCGATGTCAATGTTCTCAATCGCGTCGTGCAGTTTCACATCCGGCTTCGCCACCGTGGCCTCGAACGGATACAGATTCACCACGACGAGATCAATCGGCTTGATGGCGTGCGCCTTCACCGCCGCTTCGTGCGCGGCGTTGCCGCGAATGTAGAGCAGCCCGCCGTGAACGAGCGGGTGCAAAGTTTTCACGCGGCCATCAAGCATTTCGGGAAAGCCGGTGTGTTCGCTGATGTCCTTCACCGCGAGGCCGGCATCGCGCAGCGCCTTGGCCGTGCCGCCGGTGGAAATGAGTTCCACGCCCGCCGCCACCAGGGTTTGGGCGAACGGCACGAGGCCGGTTTTATCGGAGACAGATAGCAAGGCTCGTTGAATTTTCACGCGCGGTAAAATCCGAAAAATCCGCCCCCACCGCAACCGGCAAATGATTTTTCCGGTGAAAATTTGTTGCGGGACGGTTTCCCGGTTGAACCCGAACCCCGAAATTAAAAATCCGCCGCTAAAAAATTCAGCGGACGCCAGGGCGGTCTCCCTCTCCCCTCGGAGGGGAGAGGGCCGGGGTGAGGGGTGGAATTACAAAAGACGCGCTCACATTTTTTAGAATTGTCGGCAATTCGTTCCACCCCTCATCCTCAATCCTTCTCCCCTCCGAGGGGAGAAGGAGGTCGAAACCGTCGCCTGACGCTTCGCCCGACGAGTTCCACCACGTTTTATTTCCACTGCCCCCACCAGTTTTCAAAACTCTGCCGCTCGCGCGCCGGGCGCAATCCATTTTCATCATGCCACAAAACCGCCGCGTGACCGTGCGAGAAACGCATCTCCCACGGAATGTGATATGCCCCAGCTTCGAGCCAGAGCAAATGGTCGCCGGCACGCAGCGAGCGCGGCAGCGGAATCCGCGCGAGTTGATCGAACGCCATGCACGTCGGGCCGTGAACCGTCGTGAGTGCCGTCGCGCCCGTGCGATTCTCCAACGGCAATAACGCGTGCTGTTCCCAAACTGAAGTCAGCGCATTCATCGTGCGCCCACCGTCGCAGATGAGTTGCCGCAAACCGCGCCGTTCCTTCACGTCGAGAATTTTCACCACGAGCGCCGCGCTGCTGGCGGAAATAAAACGTCCGTTCTCCAGCCAGACTTCGCGCACATCGGGAAATAATTTCACCGACTGCCGCAGCATTTTGGCGAAGGAACGCAGGCCGAACTCGCCGTCAAAAATTTTGCCGCTGCGAGACAACACTTGGCGCACAGGCACGCCGCCGCCGATGTCAAGAAACTGCGGGCTGAACTTCGCCTTGCGGCAAACCGCCGCGACCTCGGCGATGGCGCGTTCGTAAACGGCTACGGTGGAAATATTCGAGCGCAGATGAAATTGCACCGTCTCCACGCGGACTTTGGCGCGCAGAAGTTTTTTGATGGCGGTCACCGCCTCGTCCGGCGTGAAACCAAACTGCGTGGGGAACTGCGGACTTTCGGGATCAAATTCCTCGCTCGTCAAAATGCGGACACCACAACGCCAGTTGAATTTTTTCGCGAGCGGCAGCAAGGCAGCAAGTTCGGCGGGTGAATCAAAATTGACGGAGAGATGTTGCAATGGAGCGCCGAGCACCAGCTCGGCTCGTTGGCGCATTTTTCCGAAACTTGCCGAGCTGGTGCTCGGCGCTCCGAACTGCGGCAGCCACCGATGTTTCGCCGGACCGTTCGCTAAAATATTTTCCGGCGCGAAACCTTCCGCCAGCGCCGCGCGCAGTTCAAATTCGCTGACTACTTCCACCGGCCTCCCCTGCTCCCGCCACCAGCGCAGCAGCGGTGCGACGGGCTGGGTTTTCAGCGAGAGCCAGTGACGAAAAGCGATTGCAGATTTTAGATTCCGAGTTTCAGTTTTGAAACCCGCGTTGGCGAGAGCATCATCAAGTTCGGAAATTCTTTCTGCGATGGGCAGCGCGGAGCAAAGATAAAACGGCGTAGTTGTGGAAAGCAAAAGCGCCTCGCGAACGAGGCGCTTCCAGAATTCAATCGTTTCGGGCGAATGACCGAAATCCAGCGTAGCCGGTTTATTTGCCAGCATAGCGCCGTTCCATTTCGGCCTGCGTGAAAGTTTTCTTGCCGATGGAATTTTTTCTAGCTTCAAGGACATCAAGATAGTCTTCCAACTCCTCAAGTTCAGCGTGCAGTTCGCTCACCTGCGTCCGGCGGCGTTTGATTTCCACATCTACTTTTTCAAGAATCGCTTCAGTCATAAACTTCCTTTCGGTCTTTGATTCTCTGGACGGTGATCGTTTGTTTATCCACGTCAAACAGTATCCTAAAATTCCCCATTCGCAACCGGTAGGTCACGTCATGGCCTTGAAGCCGCTTGATGTCACCATGAAGCCCAGCTTGCAGCCGCCCAATCTTTTTTACGATTTGCAAAGCATTCTTTGACGGCAGCGCGTCCAAATCTTCACGCGCCTTGTCCGTGTAAATGACTTTGAACGCAGTCATCGGAAATTACATCCCCATGATCTGATAGCCGCCATCCACATAAAGCACCTGACCGGTGATGCTCGCCGCGCCGTCGCTGGCGAGGAACGCGCCGGTCTGGCCGAGTTCCTCGGTGGTGCAACTGCGTTTGAGCGGTGCATGCGCCTCGTAGTGCTTCATCATCTCGCTGAAACCGGAAATGCCGCGCGCCGCCAGCGTCTGCACGGGGCCAGCGCTGATGCAGTTCACGCGAATTTTTTTCGTGCCGAGGTCATAGGCGAGATAGCGCGTGCTGGCTTCGAGCGCGGCTTTGGCCACGCCCATGACGTTGTAGTGCGGCACGACTTTTTCCGCGCCGTAATAACTCATCGCCACGATGCTGCCGCCATCCGTCATCAACGGAGCCGCGCCACGCGCGAGCGCAACAAGCGAATACGCGCTCACATCATGCGCCACGCGAAAGGCTTCGCGCGTCGTGTTCACGAATTCACCTTCAAGCGCTTCCTTCGGCGCGTAGGCGACGGAGTGGAGGAGCAGATTCAGCTTGCCGAATTTTTCGCCGACAGCTTTGAAAACGCTCGCAATGTCCGCGTCCTTCGTCACGTCGCACGGGAGCAGCAGCGTGTCGGGGCCGAAGGTGGACGTGAGTTCCGTAACGTTGTCCTTGAGGCGTTCGCCCTGATAAGTGAACGCGAGTTTCGCGCCTTCCTTGGCCCACGCCTGCGCGATGGCCCAGGCGATGGAGCGTTTGTTGGCGACGCCGAAGACGATTCCGGTTTTTCCTGCGAGCAATGACATAAGTTCGTTTTGGTGTTGAATGTTGAACCGTTAAGTGAGGTGGATGTTAAAATGTTTCCACCCATCCGCGCAAAGAAAATTAAAGGCGGTCAAACTTGGCAGATTAAATAAAATTGCGTCCGTTTTTTTGGAGCGGGGGTGGAACCGGCTTCCAGCCGGTTGTTGCCGGCATCCTGCCGGAAACCGTCGGCACGGCCACGCCCCGCAGGAACGGGAACGGCGGCTGACGATTCCCGCCGCGAACGGAATTTGGCTGGAAGCCAAATTCAACCGGCTGGAAGCCGGTTCCACCTGGGCGGAGGCGCTCTCCAACTTCGAAGTTCGGGTTTAATTAACTTGCTCGAAACCGGAATCATGCAGTTGAAAATGGGGAGCGCGCCCGCCTCGGGCGCAGCGGGTCGCGCCCTCGCGACCCGCCCGGACGGACGAAAACCAAACACTATTCGGTTGTTCTTCGTGCGTTCGGGTTCGGCGCGAGGGCGCGCCGAACCACAGCCGGGGCGGCTGCGCTCCCCATTTTCAACTGCATCGTTCCGGCCAAACTACTGGATGGAGACAGCGCGGTAGAAGCGGGCGGGCGGATTCAGAATTCCCGCCGTAAAAATTTTCGGCGTCGCCGGGGCGGTGACGTTCGTCCACGTCATCCAGCTTTTCAGATCGTCGGAAGTTTGGATGAGATAATACAAACCATTCTCGCCCGTGAATTGCACCTGCAACCCGCCGCTGACATTGGTTGCCGTGAGTTGCGACGCGGGCAGCGCGCGGACGTGGACGCCGACGGTGTTCGTCAGCGAAACATTTTGCGCGTCGGTGACTTTGAATTGAAAGCTGCCGAGGCCGTAGAAATTTACCGTGGGCGTGAAGTGTGCGGTGGAACCAATAATCGTAACCGTGCCGTTGGTGGGATTGGAGACGGCGTAGGTCGGCAAACTGTTCGTGAAGCCGCGCGTGAACTGCGTCAGTTCCAAATCCAAGTTCGTGCCGCGCGTGCCGTCAACGTGGATGACCGCAAGCCAGTTCAAATAGTCTTCGAGGTTCGAGTAGCCGTCGCCGTCGGGGTCGCCGTTGCTATCAGAAAAATCTCCGGCAGCGGAATTGGGATTCAACCCTTTCGCCAGTTCCCACCAGTCGGGCATCCCATCGTGATCTGAATCCATCGGCACATTGAAAGTGTAATAAGGCGGCCACGGCGCGTTGGTGGAATAATTCGCGAGCGCGGCATTGGTGTTTTGAAAATCCTTCACGTCGGTCTGCGAATCAATGAAGCCGGGATAATTCGGACTCGGCCCCGGCTGCACAATACCGTTGATGATGTAGGGATTTCCATTCGTGCCGGTGTAATGCGTCTTCGTGTCCAGCACTTCGCCGATGACGCGGCGATCAATCGCGTCCGGCACGGGCAGATTGCAGCCGACATCCGACATGACGAGCCGGTAGGCGTTGCTCGCGGTCTGCGACGCAACGTAGGACGGAAAAATTTCCAGGTTCGTGATGGCCGCAACCACCTGATTCGAACTCGCGTAATTATTCGTGCCGTTACCCACCGCGACGGCCAGTCCGATGCTCCAGTTGTTCGTCTGATAATTTTTTCCTTCCATGACATTGCCGCCCATAAAATAAAAAACATAGCCGCGATTCGTCACGTCAATCGGATCGAGCCGCAGCAGAAAGGTCGCGTAAGGATTTGATGGAAACGGTTTGAAATAATTGCTCGCGTTGTTCAAACGCGCCACGCCGCCATCAGTGGAACGGCCAAGCCAGTTATAGACGACGTTGTTGCGGATATCGAGCGAGCCGGCGTAATGCCCCGGCTGATCGAGGCCGCCAGCGAGCGACCAATTTCGATCCGTCGAGTGCGCGATGAGGTTGTGATGGTAACTGCCGATCTCGCCGCTGATGGACGCGGCAAACGCGTGCTGCTCGTAGTTCGTGCGGTTGCTGGCGAGGTAGTGATAGGAATGTTGCAGCGGTTCGGAAATGATGTTGTGCTGAAAAGTAATCATCGCCGACTGGCTGCCCACGCCGCCGCTCTGGCGCGAACTGCTCGCCTCGTCCATCGTCCAACTGATGCTGCAATGGTCAATGATCGAGTTGTTGCAATTGCCCAAGCCCAACCCATCCATCGCCTGCTGTGAAGCATCACCAAGCCTCACACGCACAAAACGCGTGATGGCGTCGCTGCAACTGGCCATGCCGACCCGCCAGTTTGCAAAGCAAATGCCGTCACCCGGCGCCGTCTGGCCGGCAATCGTCACATAACCATTGCCGCTGTTGCAGGTGGATTGCAGGCGGATCAAACCCGATACTTTGAAGACCACCGTGCGCGGACCGCTCGCCGCAATGGCCGCCCGAAAACTGCCCGGGCCGCTGTCGTTCAAGTTCGTCACCTCAATCACCACGCCGCCGCGACCGCCGCGCGCGAAACGTCCGTAGCCTTCCGCCGTCGGAAACGCGAGATGCCGCGTGCGAAATTTCCACACCGTTCCGGCGACCAAATTTGTCACGCCGTTGGCGATGTTCAGTTGATCCACGCGCCAGTAGTAGGTCAGCGCGCTGTTGAGATTGGTGACGGCGAAAGTATTCGTCGCGCCCACGACGGCGGCGGAAGTTTGTATAAATTCCGGCGAGGCGACCGTGGCATTTGCCACCGCGCCCTGGCTCGTGCCGAAATAAAGTTGATTGGAAATCGCAAAGCCCGCCGGCAGCCAGTTCAACGTGAGCAAACCCGCGTTGGTTGTCCCCGGCAGCGGCACATCGTTGTTTGCAAAAACGTGCTCGTCACCCGGCGACGGAAAAATCGCCGTGGCCAAAGAACCCGGCGCGGCGGGACGGTCAATTTCAAAACCATTCAGCACGACATAATCCAGAACGCTGCTGTGATCGGGATCGAAGTTGATGACGACCGGCTGTCCGTCAAAACTGTTGCTCACCGTAAAAAAAGCGAAGCCGCATTTCGTATCGTTCGTCGCGTAAAATGTCGGCGTGTTCGTGAACACCGGCACGCCGCCGACGCTGATGACGCAGCGGCTCATCGTAAAATTTGTATGCCACGCACCCCCCGCCGAACTGCCCCAAAGGTCATTGTGATAAGTGGTGATGGTGTGCGTTCCCGCCGTCAGATTTGAAAGCGTCAGACTGAACGCGCCGCCGTTCGTGTAAGGCCGGTCGATCACCAGCGCGTCGTTTTTCTGATGCGTCCAGACCGCATCCGCGCAGAGCCGATAACCGGCGCTGGGATCGGTGCTGGTGCTGTTGCCATTTTTGTTCGCGTAATTCGCGTTCAGATAAATCGTCGAATCCACCACCGCCGGATTGGGAAAAGTTTGCGCGACCGTGCAGCTCACGCTGCCAGTGATGTTCGTCGCCGTCGGCAGGCCGGTGTCAGGATCAAACACCACGACCGAGTTCGTGAACGTGCGCGTGACCGTGCGTTTCGGGCTGACCAAATCCGCCGCCAGATACCACGGCGTAAATCCCGGCGCGTTGACATCCGACCGCACCGTGCCGTTCACATCCACGCTCAACAACTGCGCGCGGGCGGCCTCGGCAAACGTCGCGAGGCAAAAAACCAAAAAGACTTTGCGAAAAATTCGGCTCATGAAATTGGCCGTAAGATAACACGGCGAAGGCGGAGACGTGTTTTGAATTTCTGCGAAAAGCCTTGAGAAAACTGCGCGCAACGGGACAGGCGTCTTAAAAAGTTTTACAGGAGCAAACGGAGTTATTTCCTCTGTTTCCTCCGTTTGCTCCTGTTCAATTCCCGCGCGGCAGCCAGACAGACATCTCCGACGGCCCGCGATTCTGCCAGACGGAATACGGAATTAATTTCAGGTTCACTGGCAGAAGTTTTTCCGGCGAAATTTCCCGATACAATTTTCCGCCCCAATTTTCAGTTTGTCGCGCCTGCGCTTTGCCTTCAAGAACGACAATGCCGCCGAGCAGCCGCCGGTCAAAACGCGCAGCCAGATTGATGTCCGCTGGAATCTGCACCTCGGAAATTTTTACGCCCGCCGGCAGGTCTGGCGATTCCAAACAATAAACCACCGGCCCGCGCTGAAACGCGACTTGGTTCAAAGTTTCTTCCACGAGCGGATTCGCCTCCATCAGCCGCACCGGCATCGGCAAATCCAAATCCACAAAATCGCCAGGCTGCCAGACGCGTTTCAACTCAAAGTAACTTCCCGCAACGAGAGCGCCTTCCGTCGCGCCCGCATCAGACCTCCCTCGCCCCTCCGAGGGGAGAGGGATTGAGGGTGAGGGGTGGGAAGATTCCTTGGACATCGTGTTTGCATTTGATTGTCCAACGACGATTCCACCCCTCACCCCGGCCCTCTCCCCTCCGAGGGGCGAGGGAGAAATCAGCGACGGCTCTTCATTGATTCTCACATCCGCCGATTTCGCCCAGCCCGGAATCCGCAGCTTCAGCGCAAATTCTTTTTTGCCGCACGCCAAAATTTTCACCCGCACCCGCCCGCTCCACGGATACTCCGTCGCCTGCGCGATGGAAATTTTTTCACCGTTCAATTCCGTCACCAGCGCACTGCCGCCGTAAAGATTCACCCAAATCGCGCCGTCCGATTTTGCGTAGGCGTAGCCCGCCGATTCCGCAATGGTCCGCACCAGATTTGGCGGGCAGCAAAACGAACTCACAAACGGCACGCGCGTCCGCGCCCAGCGCAGTTCCGTCGGCAACGGATCAGTCACGCGCAGCGGATTCGTGTAAAAGAAATTCGTGCCGTCCAGCGCGCCGCCGGCGGGAATGGCGTTGTAAAATTCCAGTTCCACCACATCCATGAACTTCGCCTCGCCCGTCGCGAGAAACATCCGCCAGTTCCAGAGCGCGTGGCCGATGTTCGCGCACGTCTCGTTGTGCGCCGTCGTGTTCGGCAGTTGAAAATTGCGGCCATACGCCTGATGCACGCGCGAAATTTTATTTTGCTCCTTGCCGCCGTCCGGCCCCGCGCCGTCGTAGAGCGCGCCGCAGCCACCGGTGATGTAAAGTTTTTCCGTGACCACATTCGTCCAGATGTGCGCGAGCGGCTTCCACAGGTTCGTGTCGCCTGTTTCCAAAAACAAATCCGCCGCGCCCGCGTAGAGATAATTCGCCCGCACCGCGTGGCCTTCCGCCTCGGTCTGCTTCGTGAACGGAATCCGATCCTGATTGTCCGTGCCGC
>JAYVQV010000006.1:0-3214 GCA_043776855.1 Limisphaerales bacterium
AATGACACTATTCAACATGGCGGTGCTTTTGGTCGTGGCCGCTGTCACTTGGTGGCTGACTGGTTTGGACAAGAATTATGCCGGCGAGAGCAAACGTGGTCGGCATTTCACCCGGATGTTGCGGACGTTGACGGTGGTATTTCTGGCGTGGCTGATGTCAGTTGGCGGAGTCGTGGTTCTGTTGTTTGCACCGTTGGCCATCGCCTTGGTGTTGCGGAGCAGCATTTCTGAAATTTTTGCCGGCGGTTTTCTGCGGCTGCTGGACCCGGCGTTTTATGATGGGCGTGAATTGGATTTGAAGCGCTCGCAACGTCACCGCGACAACCTCGCGTGGCTCATCCATCACGGAAAACGCGAGGAGGCCATCAAGCTGTGCGAGGAACTGAAGCGCGCCGGCGAGCTGGACGAGACGACGCTGGCGGACGCGCTGGAATTTCTCGGCGTGAAGCAAAATCGCGCGGTGCCGGAACGTCCGCTGAACCGCGCGGCCCGGCTGCGCGTTGCAGGAAATTTTTCCGAGGCGGAGGCGTTGTTGAAATCGTTGCTGGTCAAAAATCCGGCGGATACGGGCGCGGCGCTGTTGCTGATGCGGCTTTACGCGGGTGATTGGCGCCAGCCCAGCCGCGCGGCGGAAGTGCTGCGGGAATTGGAAAAGCAGAAACACGTCGAGGCCGCGCAGATTGAATTTGCGCGGCGTTCACTGGATGAATGGAGCCGGGTGAAGCCTGCCAAAGCGTCGGCGGCAGCGTCGCCAGCGCCAGCATCGGTGGACGAGCTTTTGGCGCAACGGCATTTTGGCTCGGCGATTGAACGGCTGGAAAACGACCTGCAGGCGACGCCGGAGAATTTTGATCTGCGCCTGAAGCTGGCGGAAATTTACGCGCGGCATTGCGATGATTTGGCGGGCGCGGGGAAAGTGATCCGGCAGTTGGAAGGGGAGAAAATTTTCAGCGCGGAGCAGGTGGCGGTGGCGGCGGGCAAATTAAAAGAGTGGCGGGATGCGCGCGGGCAGCGTAAATAATTGCCTGGAATTTTTATGCCGATTTACGAATACGAAGTTTGCGCGGGTGGTTGCAAGGCGTGCGGGGGAACCTTCACGCTGAACCGTCCGCTGTCCGCGCCGCCGCTGGAGAAATGTCCGTCCTGCAAAAAGCCGGTGCGGAAAATCATTTCCGGCTTCAGCACGCCGCACAAGCTAAAGCCGCTCTCGATCTCCGACGCCAAGCAAAAGGGCTTTCAGGTTTATAAACGGCTGGGCAAGGGCGAATACGAGCGGCAGTGAGGGGAGGGGCAGTTGATAGTTTTTAGTGGATGGTTGATAGGAAAACTCGGCGCGTTGTGGCTTTGCTATCAACCATCAACTGATTCCTATCAAGGGTGCAGCTTGCCACGGTTGGGCTTCGCATTGGATTCCACTCCCTCTCCTCCTCGGAGGAGGAGAGGGCCGGGGAGAGGAGGCCAATGGTGGGGTTCCCCCGCGTTGTCCACCAAATCGGGGGAACCCCATGGTTTGCTAAATAAAAATCCCCTCTCCCCAGCCCTCTCCCCGCTCGTGCCTCGCGGGGCGAGGGAGCCAGACAGCAACCGGGTAAAGCGGCACCCTCCGATCAACTATTTTTGAATTCATTTTTGACTGGTGCTGTCGAATCGCCTAGCGTGTGAATCTGAAAATGAACCGCCGTTTCTCATCCCTCTGTGTTGGTGTCGCCACCGCGTGGTGCGCGGCGGCGCAGTTGGCGGGCGCGCAGAATGCCATCAACTTTTCCAAGCCGGCGGATCCGGTGGACACCGCGAACGCGTTCGTCAGCCCGAACGAGCACAAGCTGGTGGACAGTTCCCGCGCGCCCACGCCGTTGTTTGGCCTCAAGCCGAGGGGGGAATTTGATGTCCTGCCCGGCGCGCCAAGACCGCGTCCGCTTTCGCCGGAACAGTCCCGGCAGGCGCAGAAATTTTTTGACGAGCAGAACAACTGGATTTTGCGGACCCCGGCGGAAATCATGGGCGTGCCGACGGTGGAAAAAATTCTCGGCATCCCGGATCCGGACGGGAATCTCTCGACCCAGGAGCGCTATCTCAAGCGGCGGGAACAGCAGCGCAGCGATTCGGCGACCAATGCGCTGACGCATGGCATCCGGGCCGGCCACCAGGATGAAAGCCCGTTGGCCGCCGCGCGTGGCGAACAAAAAAGAAACGCGGCGGGCGAACTGATTGTTCCCAACAGTCAAAAGACGGCGGGCGGTTTTCTGACCGGGCAGGCGGATCAGGTTTTAACTGCCGATGAAGAACGCCGGGCGCGTTCACCGTGGACCAGCGCGTTTGCCGTGCCGCCACCGCTGCCCAAGCCGGACCTGGCGCAGCAGGCTTCGATGGAACGTTTCCGCGCGATGATGAATCCGCCCGCGCCGGAAAAACCGCTGGTCAGCGCACTGGTCGTTCCCGTGCCCAATCCTAATTTTCAACCGCTGCCAAAAATAAACCCGGCGGGCAATTCCGCGCGGCCGATGGAAGACGGCATTGGCCGGCCGATGGGGCTGATGCCCTTGCCAACCGTCACCGGCGTGCGACCGGGGCAGTTGAACGCGCCCAAACCGAAGCCGCTGGTGGAGCCGCCGCCGTGGCTGGCGCAGGATAAAAAAACCACGCCGAAGCCGGGCGTTTTTCCGCAGCGGAAATTTTAATACGCCGAGGTGGTGACGAGGACTTGTTCGAGGGTGGAGATGCCGTCGCGGGCGCGGTCGAGGGCGACCATGCGGAGGGTTCGCATTCCCTGATTGACGGCGAGCTTGGCCATTTCGCGCGTGCTGGAGCGGGCGATGACCAGTTTGCGAATCTGATCGCTGATGGTCATCGCTTCGATGATGGCCATGCGGCCGACGTAGCCGGAATTTTTGCAACGGTCGCACCCACGGCCACGGAACAATTGCACGCCGTCAAACGTCACCGGGTCAATGCCCAGGTCTTCATACATCTTCACCGGATACGTCACCGGCTCTTTGCAGTGCGAGCAGATGCGGCGCATGAGGCGTTGCGCGCAGGACAAAATCACGGAGGACGAAATTAAAAACGGCGCGATGCCCATGTCGTCGAGGCGCGCGATGGCGCCGGGCGCGTCGTTGCAGTGCATCGTGGAGAGCACTTGATGGCCGGTGAGCGCGGCTTCGATGGCGATTTCCGCCGTCTCGGTGTCGCGGATTTCCCCGATCATGATGATGTC
>JAYVQV010000007.1:0-3212 GCA_043776855.1 Limisphaerales bacterium
GAGCAAAACCGTCGTGCCCATCGAAAATAAAATCGGATGCTGCGCGAACGCCAGCACGGCGAAACCAAAAATTGTCGTCGCGGCGGAAATTAAAACCGACGCGCTCGTCGGCGAAATTCTTGGCGGGTGTCCGCGCCAGACATCCAGTTTGCTCGTCGCAAGAAACACGCTGTAGTCCTCGCCCATGCCGATGACGAAGATGACAAACACGCTGTTCATGATGTTGATCGGCAGGCCAAGCAAGCCCATCAGTCCAAGCGTCCACAGCAAGCCGAACGCGATGGGCAGCAGCGTGGCCAATGTCACTTCCAGCGAACCGAGCGCGGCGAACGCGATGCCACCCACGACAAACGCCGTCCAGAACGCAAACTTGCCCATGTCCTGCTTGGCGATGCCCGCGATGTGGTCCGCAAAATTTCGCGAATCCATCACGATGATTCCCGGCAGCGCCGCGCGTAGCTCATCCACCTTCGAGCGGTCGCCCAACTTCACCAACGTGCTCACGGCGACGTCGTTCGTGCCAATCGCCACGCGTTCGGTAAGCGCACCTTCCAGCGGCGTGCCGCGAAATGTTTCCGGCGTGATGAACGCAGGTTTCTCCTCGATGGTTTTCCAGAACGCGGTGAACGCATCCGCGCGAAAGCCAAGCTCGGCGGCGGTCACTTGGAGCGAGGTGCGCAAATTTTCTTTTCGTTCCGTCGTCCAGAATTTTTCCCAGCGCCGGATGTTTTCGTTTTGCGTCCCGATGGAAGGCAGGACCGCCGAGAGCGAATAAACTCCGACCGCGTTCGTCTGCTGCGCGAGCAGCGCGGCGGCGCGGTCATTCAACGCGAGCGCCTCGTCCACCGTTTTGGCGCGGGCGATGACGAGCGTGAGGCCGAGCGCGTCGCCCCACGCATCGCTGATGAGCGCGTCGTCGCTGCGCGTGGATTCGGTGATGCCGTTGAGCTTGGCGATGTCGCCCTCGAAGCGCAGTTTCTTCACGCCGAACAACGTGATGATCGTCAGCACCACGACACCGAGCAGCAGCAACGGACGTTTTTTAATTTGCCACGCGTGAAATTTTTCCATCCAACTGGTGAAGCGCAGTTGCTTGACTTCTTTTTCCTTCGGCAACGGCACGAGCAGCGGCAAAACAATCAACGCGAACAACGCCGCTACCGCCACACCGACCGCACCAAAAATTCCGAGCTGCTGATTGCCGTGCATCGGCGAAAACGCCAGCACCACGAACGCGCTGATGATGGTCAGCGCGCCGAGAATTGTCGGCAGCACGAGGCGCGAGACGATTTTGCCGGCGGATTCGCGGTCGGTCGCGGCATTGTCGAGGTGATAGACGACGTAGATGCCGTAGTCCACCGTGATGCCGAGTGCCATGCTCGCGAGGCCGATGGCGATGGCCGAGAGATGTTGATCCACCAGCGCCAGCACCGCGCCCGCGATGATCGTGCCGAACAGCGACGGCAAAAATGTCACGGTCGCCATCCAGCGACGGCGATACGCGAGGAAGCACAGGAGAAACATCGCATTGACGGCGATGACCACGCAGCGCACCGAGTCGCGGCGGATTTGCGTGGAATTATCCAGCGCCATGCGATGACCGCCGGTGATGGCGACGCGCGTGCCGGGAAAATTCGTCTCCACCGCGCGCGCCGCGTGCAGCATATCGCCGATGACCACCGCGCTTTTCGGTGCGTCGGATGAAGGAAATTTCGGCTCCGCGACCACGAGAATGTGACAGCCGTTGCTGCTCGTCAGGCGTCCATCTTCAACGTGCGCGCCGCCCAGGCCAGTTTGCAACGGCATGACTTTCGGCAACACCAGCGCGCTCATGCCGATGGGATCAGCGGCGACAACATCTTTCAAAATCATTCCCTCCGGCCCGGCGAGTTTGCGCCGCATCACGGTGAGAAATTCGCGGACGGAATTCGTCTGAATTTTTTCCGCGAGCTGCTTTTCATCTTCCTCGGTGAACAGGTTCGGCAGCGAGCCAGTGAGCAGGCCGATGACTTGGCGCTGATTTCCGAGTTCGATGTGATAGGTGATGTGCGCGAGGCCGGTGTTCGAGGCGAGGCGCTCGTAAAATTCATCCGCCGCGTGAGCCAGCGTTTCGGCGTTGGCATTCGTCATGCCCACGTCCATGTAGGTGCGGTCAATCTGATGAAATTTTTTGAGCGTGTATTTGTATTCGTCAACGATGCGGTCGCCCTGCGGCAGGATGCCAAGAATGTCCTCCTCCATTTCAAAGCGCGACGACACGCCGACGCACGCGACCGCGATGAGAAACGTCGCCAGCAAGACCGCGCGCCGATGCGCCACAAGCCACAAGTAGAGCCGCAGATATAATTCAGATTTCATGAATCACGAAATGATGCTCCAAAAGATTTAGCGCCGACGAATTTAATTTTGAAAATGAATGACTGAAAATTAAACCGGCTTGGTGAAATGAAGCCGCTTTTCCCCTCACCCTAGCCCTCTCCCCTGGGGAGAGGGAACAGCGGTGGCTGTCTTCATAAATACGAAAGCGATTTTCACCAATCCAGCCGCAGGTTTTCGCCAAGATGAGCCGAACGTTTCTCCCTTTCCCTTGGGGAGAGGGCCGGGGTGAGGGGAAAGTAACCGCACAAATTGCCCAGGCCTTCATTTTGAAAAAGTCAGGAATTTTCAGCCAACGATTTGCCACTGAAAAATTTATTTTCATTTCCCCAAATTTTTTTGGCACAACGCCGCCGTCGGCCACGCGATGAAAAATCCCACGGTCGCGACGATGACCGCCAGCACCACGCTCCCCGCCGCGCTTTCCAAGATGTATTGCAAAATTAATTTCGTGCTCGGCGGCGGCGGCGGGAAGGGCAGTCGTTCACCGGTGAACATCCAGTGACCAATAATCAATCCCGCGCCGATGATGAAGGGAGCGACGGGCGCTATGGAAATATTGCTCGCGACCAGCGCGATGGCTTTGTTCAAGCGCAACTTGTGCGCCACGAAAGTCAGCGCGGCCATCTGGACGCCCCAGATCGGCACGATGCCAAAAAATAATCCGAGCCCCACCGCAAACGCCAGCCGGCTTGGCTCGTGCGCGTTCTCGGAAAAAATTTCGTGCAACGTCTGTTTCCGCGTAGTCACCACGCCAAAAGACCATTTCGTGCGCAGGCTGCGCGGGACGAACCACGATTGCAGCACGAGCAGGATGTTCATGCTCGTGATGCGCC
>JAYVQV010000008.1:0-12608 GCA_043776855.1 Limisphaerales bacterium
GTTGTCCATGAACCGCCCGAACTCGCTGTCGCTGCGCGGTGAATTTGCCGTCGCGCCGAACGACTCGAAAGAATCTTTGGCCGTGGGCGCGGTGAGAATTGTTTCAAGGAGTGGCATTGGAAGAAAGATTGTTGGTGGCCGGAACTTGCACGACATCTTTGAGCCGCTGCGTGACGAGTGCCGCGCGTTTGGCCTGGGTGGAACCGAGCTTGCTCATCGCGTCGAGGATCGCGCCGGAAATGTCCGACTTCATCGCGAATAAAAGTTTGGTCACCTCGTCGTCGGAGATTTCATTCAGCATCGCCGCCGCGCCTTCGGGCGTCATGCCGCTGACGACTTTGATCTGTTTTTTCGCGTTTGCCATTTCCTGCTCCTTGAATTGCAGCACGCGTTTGTCGAATTCATTTTGCATCTTCGTGACGGTTTGCGTGATGGTGGAAATCTCGCGGCTCTCGGATTGCAAGCGCGTTTCCCATTCCTTCAACTGCTCCTCGCGCGTGGCGAGCGCGGCGCGTTCGTCCTTCACCTGCGTGACCCATTGCTCGAACTCCGGGTTTTTGAAATGCCACGAAGGATTGTCATCGGCGGCGAGCGGCGGCGGTTCCGGCGGCTTGATGCCGTCGAAGTTCATCGTCTTCATCACGGCGAACATCGTGAGGAAAAACGAAAGCCCGCCAACGACCACGGTGGCGAGGGGGATGAGCAGGTTCTGGTTCATAGGAAATTAGTTGAGGTTCAAACTGAAATTTGAAATTGAAAATCCGCCGCCGAAATTTTCAACGGGCGTCAGTGTCCGTCTCCCTCTCCCCCTTGGGGGAGAGGGCCGGGGTGAGGGGGCAGGCATTGCAAGTGGACATGAAGACTGGCTGCACACACGCTGCCCCCTCACCCTAACCCTCTCCCCCAGGGGGGAGAGGGAACCGGACAGCGACGGTTTCAACTGTGCGCCATTGTAAAATTGGGACTGCATTTTAATTCAAATGGCTGCCTTCAAACGCGGGCGACTGCCGTTGGATGGCGATTTCATCCAGCATCTTTTGCTCGGACAACTGGCAGAGGCGTTGCCATGCGCGTTTGGATTTTTCGTGGAAACGATCCAGCGTCTCGCGGTCGCGCGTCGCGGCGCAGAGAAAATTAAACGCCTCCGCCGCTGCGTTCCGTGCTTCCGTCAACGCCGCTTCGCACTCGTGGAAGCGCACTTCCAAAACCGCGCACCAGGTCCGCAGGTGCAGCAGCCGACCGATGTCCGTCGCGTGAGCGAGCGCCTCGGAAAGCGCGGCGTAGCCAGTGGTCAATTCATCGTGCGCCGTTTTCAGGCTGTGCTCGGCGCGGTCTCGTCCGACGAGTGCGCGGGAGTAACGCTGCTGCGCCGCGCGCTCGCGTTGCTGGCGCAGGAGGCGGATGGATTCGAGCGGGAAGCTGAAAGCTTTCATGCGCGGTTGGTGGCCTGAAAGGCCGGAGCGCCGAGCACCAGCTCGGCAAGTTTGGGTTTGTTGTCGGTTCGAGCCGGGCTGGTGCCCGGCGCTCCACCCGGCAGGTTCAAAGTTTTACCGAGCAGTTCCCAACTTTGGGCGGCGGGAAAACCGGCGGTGACATTCTGCTGCAAAAATTTATTGAGCGGCTCGTGCAGTGAAATGGCGCGGTCAATCGCGGCGTTGCTGCCCGCCGGATACGCGCCGATGTTGATGAGGTCCGCGTTCTTGCGATACGCCGCAAGCTGCTCGCGCGCAGCGGCGGTCAGTTGGGTTTTCTCCGGCGGCAACAAATCACGGTTCAGGCGGCTCACACTTTCCAGCACGTCAATCGCGGGATAATGATTTTGCGTGGCAAGCTCGCGCGTCAGCACGACGTGGCCGTCGAGGATCGAGCGCGTCGCGTCGGCGATGGGATCATTCATGTCGTCGGCCTCAACGAGCACGGTGAACAATCCCGTGATGGAACCGTGTTCACCCGCGCCAGCGCGTTCGAGCAATTGCGGCAGCAGCGAAAAAACGGATGGTGTGTAACCGCGCGTGGTCGGCGGCTCGCCGACCGCGAGGCCGATCTCACGTTGCGCCATCGCGAAGCGCGTGACGGAATCCATCATCAGCATCACGTTTTGCCCGGCATCACGAAAATGTTCCGCGATAGCCATCGCCAGAAACGCACCTTTCACACGGTTGAGCGCGGGTTCGTTCGACGTGGCGACGATGACGACGGATTTCTGGCGGCCACGTTCGTCCAAGTCGCGTTCCAAAAATTCCCGCACCTCGCGACCGCGTTCGCCGATGAGCGCGATGACGTTCACATCGGCTTCCGCCTGCGACGCCATCATGCCGAGCAAGGTGGATTTGCCCACGCCGCTGCCGGCGAAAATGCCAAGGCGCTGGCCGCGACCGAGCGGCACGAACGTATCGAGCGCCTTGATGCCGGTCTGAAAAACTTGGTTGATGCGCTGGCGCTTGAGCGGATGCGGCGGGCGCAGGTGCAGGCCGACGTGATGTTCGCACGCGAGCGGGCCGAGGTCGTCCATCGGATTGCCGAGGCCGTCAATCACGCGGCCTTTCAACGCACTGCCCACGGCGACGCGCATCGGCGCGCCGGTGGCGATGACTTCGCTGCCGGGATGAATGCCGTGAAGTTCGCCGAGCGGCATGAGGAGCAAATGATGATTCCGAAAGCCGACCACTTCCGCGAGCGTCTCGCCCTGGCCACGTCCCGAAAGAATCCGGCAGACTTCACCGAGCGCGGCGAGCGGGCCTTCCGATTCCACGACGAGGCCGATGAGTTGCACGACGCGCCCGCACGTCTCCGTCACGCGCGTTTCGCGCACGCGGCGCAGGGCGTGTTGCAAACGATTCGGTGTTTGGATGGTCGCGGTCATGGCGAGGGGAAAAGCTCCAAGCACCAAATGGTAACGGAGCGGGTGCAGCTTGACCCGGTTGTGCTTCGCGCTGGATGCCACTCCTCCTCCTCCTCGGAGGAGGAGAGGGCCGGGGAGAGGAGGCCGATGGTTTGCGAAATAAAAATCCCCTCTCCCCAGCCCTCTCCCCGCTCGTGCCGCGCGGGGCGAGGGAGCCAGACCGCAACCGGGTCAAGCTGCACCCTAATGGAGCCGCGCCGGGAGCTTGGAGCTTGGAACTTGGATGTTGGAGCTTTCATTCCGTGAGCGATTGCTTGAGCTGCTGGATTTTCGTTTCGCGGCGCGCGTCCACGAGGCCGAAGCGCGTCTGCAAGATGCAGCCGCCGCGTGAAACGTCCGCCGAACCGGCGAATTTCAGCGGGCCAGTTTCGGGTAAGCCTGCGAGCAGCGGTGATTGGTGCTGGCGCAGCAACGCGAGGTCTTCGGGATTCAACTGCACTAGAATTTCCGCCGAGCCTTCGCATTGGAGCAGCGCTTCGCGCACGGCGGCTTCGAGCATGGCGCTGTCCACGGGCAAACCGGCGACAAGTTTTTTAGCGGCTTCAAAAGCGATTTCAATCAGGGATGATTCCGCCTCGTGGCGCAGTTGCGGGAGCGTGTTCTGAAGCGAATCAAAAATGCCGCGCTGCAATTGCATCGTCTCGTTGCGCTGATGGAGAAGCTGTTCGTTGAGGGCGCTTTCGCCGTCGCGACGACCGCGTTCGTAGGCGGCGGTTTCGCGGTCGTGAAGAAACGTTTTCCAATCCTGCGTGGGCGCGGCGATGAGCAGGGACACATCGCGGAGCGGACGGTCAAAGTGGATGGAGTCAGCCCATTTCATGTCTAGTGGCACAGGCATCTTGCCTGTGTGTTTTTTTTGGGAAATGAACTCACAGGCAAGATGCCTGTGCCACTATGGCGGCAATTATTTTTCATGCGGCCTCCCCGGCATCAATTTCAATTTCGCCCTCGGACTCGAGTTTGCGGACGACATCAATGATGCGGAACTGCGCGGCTTCGACGTCGCGCGGCTTGACGTTGTTCATCATGGCGAGTTCTTCGTTGACGGTTTCGGCGGCGCGTTTGGAGATGTTGCTCAACATGAGTTTCTTCAAGGCGTCGCTGGATTTTTTCAGCGCGAGCGTGAGGTCGCGCATATCAATCTCGCGCATGATGCGTTGGATGGAGCTGCCGGGGAGCAACAGCAGGTCTTCAAAGGTGAACATCTTTTTGCGGATGTTGCTGGCGAGTTCGGCGTTGCGCGCTTCGAGGTTGGTGAGGAGTTCGCGGCTCACAGTTTTATCCATGGCGTTGAGCAGGTCGGCGACGGTGGTGAGGCCGCCGGTTTGCGTGAGGGCGCGGGTCTGTTTCACGCCGAGCTTGGTGGTGAGAACTTCGACAACTTTTTCAGCGACCTCGACGGGCGTGGGCGCGAGCACGGCGAGGCGTTCAACGGTGGCGTCGCGTTTCTCCGGCTGCATGAGGTTCAAAATCTGCGCGGCTTTTTCCGGCGTGAGATGGCTGATGATGAAGGCGGTGGTGGCGACGGATTCGTCGCGGATCAGGTTGAACGTATTTCGCGCGTCGAGTTCGGCGATGAGCTGCATGGAGCCGATGGGCGTGCGCGTGGTGGAGACGCGGCCCATGACATCGCTGGCCTTGAACGTGCCGAGCGCTTTTTCCAACGTGTTGCGGGCGACGTCGAGGCCGGCGCAAACCGAAGTGCTGGCGGCCAGCGCCACGCTGGAAAATTCTTTCAGGATGTTGGCCTGCTGTTCGCGGGAAATCAGATTGAATCGCGTCATCTCGCGCGAAATGTTTTCAATCTCGCGCGGCGGGAACTGGCGTAAAATCGCGGAGCCGCTGTCCGGTCCGAGCATCACGAGCAACGCCGCAAGCATCTGCGGCTTCGACAGGTTCGCGACTTCCTCGATTTCGGCTTCGGCGGCGGGCATAAAATTTTAGTTTTTGAAATTGTTCGGTGACATGGCGGTGAAGCCAGGGCCGGACAGTTGTTGCGTGTGTCCGGCGCGATAGCGTCTTGGACTGCGCCAGTCCTCTGGCGCTTTGGCGTCGTCAGTCCTGCGGATGAAAAGCGGTCCCGATGCATCGGGACCGCAGTCCAAAACCTCGCGGAGTTTCTGCGCCGTGGCGATGTTCCAACCGTGGCGGCAAATCGCCGGTCCCACGATTTTTTGCGGCGGCTTCATTCGGGTTTGGTGCCGCGCTGCATCCAGTCGCGGATGGCGGCGGTCATGTTGTTCGGGTTGTCGCGGATGAGGCGGTTCAGCACGTCCACGGTCACGACGCCGGGTTGCGGCTCGGTGGTGGTCTCGCCGAAAATTCCGTTCGCCGCGTGGCTGGTGCCGGTTTTGTAACCGAGCTGGCCGACGGGAACGCCGAGCGGAATTTCCTGCACGGGCGTGCGCTTGAACGCGCGGAACAAAACAAAAATTGCGAGCAGGCCGAGCGCGGGGTAGGTGACTTTCTCCACGAGGCCAACCCAGAAATCGCGCTTCTGCTGCGAGTCGAGTTGCTGCGTGAGGTCGGTGGCGAACTGATCGTTGAAAGGCATTTCTTCCAACGCCACCGTGTCGCCGCGCGCCGGGTCCGCGCCGAGCGCGCTGCCGACGATGCGACGAAGTTTTTCCATGTCTTCGGGCGTGCGGGCGACGGTTTTGCGTTCCGTGCCGATGCCTTCAAACTGTGTCGCGATGGTGATGGCGGCGGTGAGCCGCTTGATGCTGCCGGCGGCCTGGACGATGTCCGTCTTGGTGCGGTTGATTTCGTAGGCGATGGTATTGACCGCCTTGCGAGTTTTGGAACTGTTGACCGGCGCGGCGCCGTTGGCGGAATTGGTTTCCGTGGCGGTGTTGGCCGTGATGCCGGTGGGAGTGGTGTTCTGCGCGGCGGAAGTGTCGGTGCTGTCGTCGGTCTTGGTGGTAGAGCGAACGACCTGGCCGTCCGGGTCAAATTTTTCCTCGGTCTTGGTCATCTGATCGTAATTCACATCTGCCGAGACGCGCACGATGGCTTGGCCGGGGCCGAGAACTTTTTCCAGCATGTCCTGCGCTTTTTTGGAGAGGTAAAGTTCCAGGCTGCGGCGCGCGGCGAGCTGCGAACTGGAAAGGCCGGTGAAGGAATCGTTCTCGGAATTTTCCGAAAGCACGTTACCGAGATTGTCCACGACGGAAACGTGGTTGGGCCGCAAGCCCTCGACGGAATTCGCCACGAGGAAGCGGATGGAATTGATGGACTGCGGCATGAGCAGCGAATTACCGCGCACATGGACGAAGACGGAGGCGGTGGGAAATTTATCCTTGTCGAGCAGCAGCCGATTTTCCGGCAGCACGATCATGACGCGCGCCGACTCGACTTCGTTGATCTGCGAAATGGTGCGAGCCAGTTCGCCCTGCAAGGCGCGGGTGTAATTTGCGCGCTGCACAAAATCGGAGATGCCGAAGTTAGGTTTGTCGAAAATCTCGAAGCCCACGCCGTCGCCGCTTTGCGGAATGCCTTTGCCCGCAAGCTGCATCCGCATGGCATAAACTTTATCCGTCGGAATAGAAATCGTGCCGCCGCTGCTGACTTTGTAGGGAACCTTCGCATCGTCGAGCGCGGCGACGACCTTGGAGGATTCCGCGTCCGACAGTCCGCCGTAGAGCATGGCAAAGTCTTTGTGCGACGACCAGAACGTGATCGTGCCGAGACCGGCGAGCAAGACGAACGTCGCCGCCAGCACACTGATGCGCTGGCTCGCGCCGAGCTGCCCCCAAATCTCCAGAAGTTGTTTGCCGAGCTTGGAAAAATTATTATTCATCGAGTGAATCCCGAAAAAGTTGTCTGCCGCTGTCCGTTGCTGAATTACCGCCTCACATCGTCATCCGAATTTTCATCGCCTGATACTGGCTGGCGGCAGTCGGCGAATACGTCGGCGCATTTTCTGACGCCGGGCGGACGATGGCGGGCGACGGAACCGGTTTGGTTTCCGTTTTGATCTGCGCGCGCACCGGTTGATTGGCTCCGAACGAAAGCGTCGGGATGAGCGGAATGGAAGTTAGGTTCATGATTTTGTTTGGTTAAAAGTTAAATCTGCATCCGCATGACTTCTTGATACGACTCCAGGAGTTTGTTCCGCACTTCCACCATCAGTTGAAACGAAACGCTGGCCTCTTCCATTGAAATGACCGCCTGATGCAGCGGCACGTTCTGGCCGGACTGCAAGGCATTGACCTGCTGCGCAGCGTTCAACTGCTGGCCGTTCACTTCGGAAACAAATTTGCCGAGCATCGAGGAAAAATCCGCGCTGCCCGCTGCGCCGGTCGCGGGAAGTTGCGAGGGGATTTCCGCGATGTCCGCTCCCGGCAACGGCGCGACGCGTGGCATGAGGCCGGAGCTGTAGGCGTTGATTCCAGAGAGGGGTGACATTTTTAGTGGCACAGGCTTCTAGCCTGTGAGTTTGTGTTTTTAATTGCGGCTGTAATTTTCCAACCAACCGGCTGGCGGCTGCCCGGTTGGAAATTCGATTGCGCCGAGTGAATTCGTGGCCGTTCTCCCTCACCCTCAATCCCTCTCCCGCTGGGAGAGGGAAGCAGCCGAAGTTGCTCGCGGTGATTTGGAAATTTCGCTGACTGATGCCGCCACAAATAACTCCGTTGCGGGCGAGCGGTTCCCCCTCTCCCAGCGGGAGAGGGCAGGGGTGAGGGAGAACGGTCACAATCTTGATCCGCCGCGTAATTTCTACGGGAATCTTGGCGGCTCGTGCCACAACCGCGCCGCGCGGTGCGGCCAGTTTCTGCGAATAAATTTTCCCAAGTCAAATTCATGGCTTTAGTGGCGTCCCATCGCGAGGGTTTGCATCGCCATCGAACGGGCGTTCTTGACCACGGCGAGGTTGGCTTCAAATGTGCGCGAGGCGGAGATCATGTCGGCCATTTCCTCATGGATGTTGATGTTCGGCAGCGAGACCATGCCTTTGGAATCGGCGTCGGGATGGCCGGGATCATGGACGCGCAACGGCGGGCGCGGGTCGCGGATGATTTTGGCGACGTGCATCACGGGCAGGTCGCTACCGTCACCATTCATCGCGTTCTGCAATTCATTTTCAAAAATCACGACGCGCCGTTGATACGGTTTGCCGTCCAAATCGTGCGTCGTGTGCGCGTTGGCGATGTTCTGGCCGATGACATCCAGTCGCGTGCGTTCGGCTTCGAGCGCGGAGGAGGTGCTGTGGATGCCGGTGAGGATTTGAATCATAACGGTCAGGCGTGGCCGGTGATGGCGAGGCGCAGTTTTGCCATCGTGCCGGTGATCATCTGCGTTTCGAGCGCGTGCGTGAGGGCGTTTTGGTTCATGCGCATCAATTCATCTTCGAGACGCACGGTGTTGCCGTCCTTGCTGGAAGGCTTGGCGCTGGCGTCGGGCGCGAGCGAGGGCGAAAGTGATGCGAGCTGCGAGGAATCGCCCGCTGCCGTGGCCTGCGCGAGCTGCTTTTCAAAATCCGGCGCGAGATCCACGCGCTGATAGCCGGGCGTTTCCAGATTGGCGAGGTTGTTGCCGATGGCTTCCGAGCGCAACTGCACCGCGTCGAGCGTTTTTTTCGCGGCGAGGTAGTTGGGCTGGTTGAACAGGGCTTCGATCATAAACTTTTCCGAGCGGAACAAAGCAGCGATGATGCCACCGGGAAAAACCTGCGGAAAATCAGGGGAATTCAACGAGCGACGAAAACGGAGGGGCAAAAGTTTCCGTGTGAAGCCGGGCGGGCTAGGAATTTTTTGCGTTCAACGGAGCGCGGGACATCGGCTGGGCGCGCGGGCTTCAGCCCGCTTCAACTCCCGGAGTTCGTTAACGCGTCGGAATTTCAAGGCTGCTGGCAATGTGCTTGGTGAAGCGGCGTGAACGCCGCGCTCCGGAAAACGGCCACGCAATTACTTTAACGCTCTTGCCGGGTCGGAGACTGGCGCTCCAAACGACGGTGAAGCGGAATCAGCCCTCGACGGTTTCCGTTTCGTCTTCGGACTTGGGCGAGGTGCCGTTGTATTCGTGGAGCTTGTTGCGGAGGGTGCGGATGCTCATGTTGAGGAGCTTGGCGGCGTGAGTGCGGTTGCCTTCGCAACGCGCGACGGCGGCGAGGATGTGGCGCTTTTCCATTTCCGCGAGCGACAGCATTTCGCCGGAGCCGCTGAAGCCGGTGGGGAAACCGTTGTCGCCAACCGCTGATTCTTCCGGCGCGGCGGCGACGACGGCAAGGCCGAGGTGTTCGGGGGTGAGCATCCCGTTTTCATCACACATGATGACGGCGCGCTCGATGACGTTTTGCAATTCGCGCACGTTGCCCGGCCAGTTGTGCGCGCGGAGCGAACGGAGCGCGGCTTCGGTAAAGCCTTTCACATGGACGCCGTGTTTGCGGGCGCAGCGGCGCATGAATTCGCCCGCGAGTTCGGGAATGTCTTCGCGGCGTTCGCGCAGTGTGGGCATGATGATCGGCACGACGTTCAACCGGAAAAATAAATCCTGCCGAAATTCTTTTCGCTCGACGCTCTGTTCCAGATCGCGGTTGGTGGTGGCGATGACGCGCACATCCACCTTGATGGTGCGGTTGCCGCCGACGCGTTCGAGTTCGCGCTCTTGCAGAACGCGCAGCAATTTCGCCTGCACGGACGGGGAGATTTCGCTGATCTCATCGAGGAGAATCGTGCCGCCGTGCGCGAGTTCGAAGCGGCCTTCGCGCTTGGTCATCGCGCCGGTGAATGCACCTTTCTCGTGGCCGAAAAATTCGCTCTCGATCAGATTCTCCGGCACGGCGGCGCAGTTGACCTTGATGAACGCGGCGCTGGCGCGCGGGCTTTCGCGGTAGAGCGCGCGGGCGACGAGTTCTTTGCCGGTGCCGCTTTCGCCCTGGATCAAAACGGTGGCTTGCGTGCGCGCGACTTTGCGGATGAGGGCGCGGAGATTTTCCATCGCGGGGCTGCGGCCGATGAGTTCGCGTTCGTCGTCGTCGGATTCCTGGCTCAAGTAATGGTTGACCTTGACGAGCTGGGAAAATTCCTCGGCCTTGCGGAGCGTGACTTCGATCTGCTCGTGGGAGAAGGGTTTGATGAGATAATCAAACGCGCCGTTCTTCATGCAGTCCACGGCGGATTCCACGGAGCCGAAGCCGGTCATGACGACGGCGAGCGGGCGTTGCGGGCGGGCGGACAACTGCTTGAGCAGCTCGATGCTTTCGCCATCGGGCAATCTCATGTCCATGAAGATGAGGTCGTAATTGTCGCGGGCAAGACATTCGCGCGCGGCGGCGAGTGTCGGGGCGGACGCGACATCGAGCTTCAAGCGTCGGAGAAAAGTTTCCAGATTGTTGCGAACAATCGGGTCGTCTTCGAGGACGATGACTTTTTCAATGGCCATGATTCAAGCGTTGGCGTGACGGCGGTAAAGATTGCTCACAAAATTTGGCTGCTGGCTTTGCACCGGCGGCAGTTGCGCGGGCGGCAAGGCTCCGCGCCGCAGCATTTCCTGCTGGTTCTCGCGGTCGAGCATCAGGATTCTGGGGAGCAGGCTTTGCAATTCTTCAAACAAGTTTTTGATTTCCCGGCAGCGTTCGCGTTCGGCGATGGCAGATTTCTGCCACAGTTCACGGGCGCTGCGTAATTTGATTAAGACGGAATCCAAACGCGGGAGCAAGCGCTTTCTCTGCTCGTGCAATTCTTGCGGCTGCCAGTTGGGTGAGTTGCGGAGCATCCGGTTTTCCACGGTGAAGAGCGCGAGACATTCGTGGCAGATGCCGAGGTGATCGCGCAGGTCGGCGGCGAGGGCGACAAAAAAATGCGGCGTGGTGGAATTCATTTTTGAGAAAGGGTGGGGGACGTGTTTGTGGAAACTGCCGACGGACGACGATTGAATTCTTCTGCCCGCGCTTCCCATTGCAAAAAATCTAAACGCCATTTCGCCATGTCCACGACGGCCTTGAGTCCGGGCGCGGCGTTGGTGCCAAGCGCGACGACGGAGTTCGTGATGGTGCGATAGGCGGCGATGGCGTTGCCGGGCTGCAATAATTTTTCGTAGGTGATGCCGATCTGGTAGTTCACCGGCACCTGCCACGCGGGCGCGGGATCGAGCTTGGCGAGCGTGACGTAAACTTCGATGGCCTTCACGAAATCACCTTCCTGATAGAGCGCGTTGCCAATTTCGTTGCCGACGCGTTGCTGCCAGTAGGTCCAGACTTCGGGATGATCTTTGGTTTTCTCGCGTTCCTCTTTCAGAAAAATCATCACCTGCTGCATGGCGTCGGCGTTGCGGCCAAGACCTTTCAACGCCTGCGCGAGATGATAGCGCACTTCCGGCTGCTCCGGCGAATTGGCGTGATGCAAAAGAAAATCCTGCGCCTGCGACGCGGCCTCGTCGAATTTTTTTATCGCCACGAGCGAGCGGACGAGCCGGAACTGGATCTGCGCGCGGTCGAGCGCGGGGTCTTGTTGCTTGAGCAGGACGGAATAATAATCCGCCGCGTCCTTGAACTTGCCGATGAGATAATGCGTCTCCGCGATTTCCACCTGCGCCTGCAAGACGAGCCGTTTATAGACGGAGAGCTGCTCATTCTTCATCGCCAGCGACGCGGTCATCACGCTGTAAAATTTTGCGAGCGCCATGTCGTTCATGCCCATCGCGCGGAAGACCTGGCCTTGGTGGAGGCAAACTTCCGGCTGCCGCGTGTCGC
Organism: Limisphaerales bacterium; assembly: GCA_043776855.1. Taxonomy (GTDB): domain Bacteria; phylum Verrucomicrobiota; class Verrucomicrobiia; order Limisphaerales; family UBA11358; genus UBA11358. The sequence continues at coordinate 11,595 of JAYVQV010000008.1, forward strand.
CGGCCCAGCGCTGCTGGTATTGGGTGAAAATGGTTTGGGCGCGGGGCAGATCATTCTGCGCCTGCACGGCGAGGCCGAGTTCAAAGAGCGCCGTCTTCTGCAAATCATCCGGCACATCCTCGGCCAGCAGCAGTAGAAAATATTTTTCCGCCGAGCGGTAGTCGCGCGTGTTCGCAGAAAATCTGGCGGTGGCCAGGGCGTAGTTGAACCGCTCCAATTTTTTAGCGGCGAGTTCCTTGGCTTCGTCCTTGGAAACTTCCGGGAGCAGGGCGGATTCGGTGTGCGTGTCGGGCGCGTTTTTTTCTGAAGGCTTCGTGGCTTCGGGTTTGGCTTCCGGCTCGTGAACGGCTTCTGCGCTGCGGAGCTGGCCGGCGGTCAGGGCAAAAAACAGCGCGGCCACCGCGACACCGTGGCGGCGGGCGGACGGACGTTTTTGCCGCCGGGTCATTTGACGTTGTATTCGGAGTGGCTGGAATGTTCCGCCGGTGCGACGGGCGGGACGAAGCCGACGTGGAATGGAAAGACGACCGCCGGGCCATTGGTGTTCACGCCCACGGGACGAAAATAAGTGGCGAGCATTTGCGGCGTGATGCCCATGAGTTCGGGCGTGGCGAGTTCGTAAATCGGCGGGCCAAACGGATGCTCCAAAGCCGTGCGCCCGCTCATCACGATTGGCGGCAACGTGTCGCCGGGCGTGCTGGTGATGACGATGGGATTGGTTTCCGCAACGCAATTTTCCACGGCGGCGGGCGAGTTCGGGTCGTGCGCCGCGAGCGGCGTGGCGTTCACTTCGGGCAATGGCGGCGGCGTTTTCACCGCGAGCACCCGCATGGGCAGCGGGCCGGTGAGCGGCAGGTAGGCCATGCCCGCGCGCGCAAACGTGGCGAAGCCGATGGCGAGCAAGAAGGCTTTGACCAGTGCGGTTTCCATGGCGGCGCGTTGTTTTTTCATAGCTGGGCGTGGCTTGACGCCAAGCAGTCATCGGAAGTTTTTCCGGCGGCTTGAGGAAATTTT
>JAYVQV010000009.1:0-3203 GCA_043776855.1 Limisphaerales bacterium
GGCGCGGTCAGTTCGGCGAGAACTTTCTTGATGTGCGGCTCCTGTTTCCAAAAACCTTCCCGCACTTCCGCGAAAATTTTCCGGCGGCGCAGTTCCGCAACGTGCTGGAGCACGGGCGCGGCGGACTGGTCGTTCAACGTCGTCCCGTGGCCCAGCACCACGAGCGCGGCATCGGAAAAGTTTTCGTCACTCACACGGCCAAGGTTGGCGGAGCCGTGCGCTGACTGCAAGCATCGCGGCGATGGAGCGCGGACGGCTCGTCCGCAAGTTGTTTGAAATTTTGGATAAACGCGCGGACGAGCCGTCCGCGCTCCGCAAAAATAGATTGAACCTTTTGACCGGTTCTGGCGTCCTATCCCCGAATACGCGGAACCAAACCAATTAAACCAATATGAATTGCACCAAAATCACGCTCGCGGCTCTGGCTGCGGCATTCAGTTTCACCCTCGCGGCCCGCGCGGCCGACGCCAAGCTCCCGCCCGCGTCCGACAAAAAGGACGTGACCTACGCCACGGACATCAAACCGATTTTTGAAGCCTCGTGCTTGAAATGCCACACCAGCACGAACAAGCCGAAGGCCGGTGTCGGTCTGGACACACTCGAAGCCACGCTCAAGGGCGGCAAGGGCGGCAAAGTCGTCATCGTCGGCGACAGCGCCAAGAGCAGCCTCGTCCTGACCGTCGCGCACGTTGGCGAGCCGGACACATTCATGCCCAAAGGCAAAGGTGCGAAGGCACTGACGGCAGAGCAAGTCGGTCTCATCCGCGCGTGGATTGACCAGGGCGCGAAATAATTTTCTGCAAAACAAAACGGCGCAGTCTGGAAACAGGCTGCGCCGTTTGTTTAGTGGCACAGGCTTCTAGCCTGTGAGTTCCCAGCCGGTTTGAAAAGTTCTGTCGCCAGCAACAAAGTTTGGCGCGGGCAAATTACGCGGCAGCGTCATGGAGCGACAGCCCTCTGGCGTTTTTGCCCGGCGAGGCTGGCGTGGCCAAAGCGGCAGAGGACTGCCGCACTCCAAGACCTCGCGGAGGTTTTCTGCCCGCCAGAAAATTCCAGCTAAACTTGTTTGCATTGGCTCTGATTCATTTCAGCACGAACACACAGGCTAGATGCCTGTGCCACTATTTCTCCAGCGGCGTGAGCGGCAAGCGTTTTTGCTGCTTCATCCGCTGCTGTTCGTGGAGCCATTCCAGCCGCGCCTCGTCGGTGAGTTCCGGCTGGCTGATTTTTTGCGTGAGCGCGGCAACCTGCGTGTCGAAGAATTGATTCCGCAATTTCAACGTCACGTCCGCGAGTTGCGTCTGCGGGTTCGGCAGCGGGCGCTCTTCGGCGACGGCTTCGGTGATGAGGCTGCGTTGCTCCGGCGATTCGCAGCCGTCCAGAAATTCCGCGAGGCTGTGCCACGTCGCGTGTTCGCAGGCCGCGAGGCGAGCGGACACAAGCTGCCGCACGAGCGGATGCAACAGCCACTTCACGTCCAGATGCAGCACCGCCCAGCCGACGAGTTCGTCGTGCAGCAATAGAATTTTCAGCAGGTGCAGTTCGTAATTCGACGGGCGGCTCGGCGCTTCCGCCTCGACTTCGCCGGCGTAAATGGATTCCTCCAGTTCTTCCTCCTGCGGCCGCGCATACGTCGGCGGCGCTTTCACCTTGGAAAATTCTTTCCGCACCGCATCCACCGCCACGCCGAGGCGCAGCGCGGTTTTTTGCGCGTGCGTATCGAGCAGCACAGAGTTGTTCGTCTTGTGCAGCGCCTCGGCCATGCTGCGTAAAATTGTGAGCCGACCTTTGTCCGTCGCGGCGTCGTTCGTGGCGCAAAGGCGTTTCAGCAGGTAATCAAAAAAACCTTCCGCGCTTTCGACGAGCGTGCGAAACGCCTCGCCGCCATTAGCTTTGATGAAACTATCCGGGTCATGCGGCGACGGCACGACGGCCACGCGCACCGCCAGTTCCGCCGCGAGCAGATGATCGAGCGAACGCACGATGGCGTTTTGCCCGGCGTTGTCGGAATCGAAACACAGCACGGCTTCGTTGCAATAGCGTTTCAAAATCCGCGCGTGCTGGTCGGTGAAGGCCGTGCCTTGCGGTGCAACAATGTTCTGCACGCCACCCATGAAACACGCGATCAAATCCAACTGGCCTTCGCAGATGATGGCGTAGCCCTGATCGAGAATCGCGCGCTTGGACTTATCGAGGCCGAAGAAAATTTTGCTCTTGGTGAAGATGGGCGTCTCCGGCGAGTTGACATATTTCGCGGGACTCTCATCGCCGGGCAAAACGCGCCCGCTGAACGCCACCACCCTGCCCTGCTCGTCGCAGATCGGAAACATCAGGCGGCCACGGAAGCGGTCGTAAAACAGGCGGGGATTGGGTCTGGCGTCCGGGATCTGGGGTGAGGGTTCGCTGGCGGCGGTTTCATTTTCCGTTTTACCGCTTTCCGCTTTACGGACAATGACTCCGGCCTGCGCGACGGTTTCGAGTTCAAATTTTTTGCTGCGCGCCCAGTTGACCGTGTCATCCCACAACTCCGGCGCAGCGCCGATGCGAAATAATTTTATCGCCTCCGCCGTCACGCCACGGCTCGCAAGATAATCGCGCGCCTTTTGTCCGGCGGCTTCGTTCGCCAGACAATTTTGCCAGCGCGTCGCGAGCTGGTCGTGGATTTCCAGCAACTGATCTTTGAGATGCCGCGATTCCTGCGCGCCGGGCGTGTTCTCAAACTCCAGCGGAATTTTCGCGCGCTCGGCGAGCCGCCGCACGGCGTCCATGAAGCCGATGTTCTCGTAGTCTTTGACGAACGTGAACACATCGCCGCCCTTGCCACAGCCGAAGCAATGGAAGATTTGCTTGTGCGGATTGACGTTGAAGCTCGGCGATTTCTCTTTGTGAAACGGACAGAGCGCGGTGAAGTTCGCGCCATTTTTTTTCAGCGGAACGTAAGTGCCAATGACATCCACGATGTCGCTGGCGCCGCGAATCCGTTCGCGCAAGTCGGGGGAAAGAAAGCCGGCCATGTCCCGCAATCAGTTTTTGCCGCCGGTTTTTTTGGCCGGAGCGGCGCTCGGAATCAGGATGGGTTCCAGCAGTTCCTTGAGAGCCTTGCCAGTGAAAGATTTTTTGAACACGTCGTCTTGGATGTCATAGACGCTGGGGAAAAAATCGCCGCTGAAACTTTTCATGCCGCCGCCGAACCAGCGGTTTTT
>JAYVQV010000010.1:0-12530 GCA_043776855.1 Limisphaerales bacterium
CCGAAGCGCCGGTTGCGCCAGGTGATCGGCGTCACCGTCCACGAGCTGCCGCGCACGATGGCCTTGAGCGGCAGTTCCACGGTGAGGTTGAAGTGCGGCGCGATGAGCGGCTCGCACGCGCGCACCACCGTGCGGCGATACGCCTTGAACGCGTTCGTGGTGTCGTTCAGCGAAATGCGGAAGATGACGCGGATAAAAAAATTTACCAGCCGGTTCAGGAACAGCTTGAAGGGCGGATAATCAATGGTGCCGCCGCCCTTGATGAAGCGGCTGCCGAACACGCAGTCCCAACCTTCGTTCAGCAGCTTCCAGTAAGTCACCACGTCGCGCACATCGTCCGATTCGTCGGCCATCATGATGACGACCGCGTCGCCGGTGCAGCGCCGCAGGCCGAACGTGATCGCACGGCCAAAACCATGTTCGCCAAGATTCTGCACGGGGTAGAGCGCGGGAATTTTTTTGGCGAGGTCTTGCAGCACCGACCACGTCGCGTCCTGGCTGCCATCGTCCACGACGACGATTTCGTGCGGAATGTGATTTATCTCCAGTTCCAGGTGCAGGTGCTGGACGGTGGCGGGCAGTGCGTCCGCCTCGTCGCGCGCCGGGATGACGACGGACAATAGTTTCAACGGCGGCGCGGCAGGGTTGGGCGCGTTCATTAGAACAGGCTGTAGATGAACGGCGCGAGCGCCGAGCCTTTGGCAAACACCAGCAGCGCGCCGAGCAGCACGAGAAAAAACAGGATGGGCGCGAGCCACCATTTTTTCCGCTCGCGCAGGAAGGTGAAAAGTTCCTTGATGATGGCCAGTTTGTTCATCGTGACGGCAGGTTCGTGAAAGTTTCAAACAGGCGTTCCGCCACGATGGCGTTGCCTGCGGCGTCAAGGTGCGCGGGGTCGGCATCCAAGTAAAGTTCTTTTCCGCGCGCGCGCATTGCGCCGGTCAGATCCACCAGCGGCACGGAAAATTGTTTCGCCGCCGAGCGTTTCACCGCCAGCACGTTGGAGACGTTCGTGCCATCCAGTTGAAACACCGCCGGCAGAAAGAGCAGCACGGGCTGGATGTGGTTCGTTTGCGCCACGCGGCAAATTCCCTCGATGGCTTCGCGGAAAACGGCGTCGGGATCGCTCTGCTGTTGCGCCTTGAAAAGCTCGTCCTGCTTGGGATCAACGGGAATAAACTTCGTGCGATTGCGCTGGTAGAAATCCTGCAACTGCACTTCCACGACGTAATGATAAATCGCAAAGTGCCGCAGAAAATTTTTCAACCGCACGCGCCACATGAAGCTGCGCACGAACTCCGGGCTGTTCTTCTCCGAGAACTGCGTCCACTGGTTCGCCTCCGCCAGCACCACGAAATCCGGCTGATACTTCACGCCAAACTCACGGAGATAAACCAGCATCTGCGGAAACGACCACGCGTTCACGCCGGCGTTGATGACCTCAATTTTTTTACCGCTGTTGAAATTTGTCCGCAGCAACTGCTCCAAGCGGCGCGAATAAGTTTCGTCATCCGCGAGCCCCCAACCAAACGTGCGCGAATCGCCGAGCGACAAAATGCGGAGGGTGTCCGCCGGTTTCTCCATCGCAAACTCCGGCCCGCGCGTGCCGTGTGAATTCACGTGCACCGGCAGCCGGTTCACCTTCGTGAAACAATCCTGGTTCGGCTTGAGCTTCCAATAAAGCTGCGGGTCGGCCTCGTAGATTTCCAGGTTGCCGTAATGATTCAGCCGAAGAATGATTTCAAACGCGACGAGGCAGAGCAAAAAAACGAACGCGGAAAGCGCCAGGTTTAGCAACCCGTTTTTCCAACGCGGACGCGGCGGTGATTCAGAACTGCTTTTCATAATCGGCGGCAGTTTTCGGCGCGTCGTTGCGCTTTAGCCAATAGGATTTTGCTTCGCGATCCAGTTTGAGGCTCAAGAAATCTTTACCCGCAATTCGCGCGGCCAGCCCGATGGGAAAAACCACGAGATAGAAAAACAGGACGAGCAAAACGTGTGACATCACGAAGCCGAGCAGCACCGCGAGGCACATCCACGCGAGATAAATCCATTTCAAAACGCGAGGCAGGACCGCACCCAAAGCCATCAAAACGCCGCCCGGCCAGACGAAATACGGAGTCCGATGCGGATGACGCCAAAGAAAAAACAGTCCCAACGCCACGAAGACACCGCCGACCACGAGGCCAAACTTGCGGAGCGTGGCCGTGTCCGTCTTCAGTTCCTTGATGTCGTCGCGGAGGCTCATTTATTTTTTAACCACAGATGGACACGGATGGACACGGATAAAAACGACGGACGGCGGCGCGGGCTTTGGAGCGCGGCGTTCACGCCGCTTCAACGTCCGAATAGTTTGGCGCAAACGAACGACGGCAGGCATACGGACATCGAAGCGGCCTGAAGGCCGCGCTCCATCCGCATCCGTGTCCATCTGTGTGCATCCGTGGTTCATGATTTCAGTCCAGTTCAAATTCCTTCAGCCAGTTGATGTCCTTGTCGAGCGGCTGCTGGTCTTTCTTCTCCAGCAGAAAATTTCCGACGAGCAGATAATCCATGTTCGTCCGCATGAAGCAAAGATACGCGTGTTCCGGCGTGCCGACAATCGGCTCACCGCGCACGTTGAACGACGTGTTGATGATAACCGGGCAGCCGTATTTCTCGTCGAATTTTTTAATCGTGCGGTAATACATCGGCGCATGATCTTCCGTCACCGTCTGCACGCGCGCCGAGTAATCAACGTGCGTCACGGCGGGAATCGTCGAGCGAATCGCCAGCAACTTTTCAAGGCCGAATTTTTTCTGCTCATCATCCGTCATTTCGCGCTGGCGATTTTTGGCAACGGGAGCCACGAGGAGCATATACGGACTTTCCTCTTTCAAATCAAACCACTCGGCGGCTTTCTCGCGCAGCACGCTCGGCGCGAACGGACGGAAGCTCTCGCGGAATTTTATTTTAAGGTTCATCACCTCCTGCATCTTGGGCGATTGCGCGTCGCCGATGATGCTGCGCCCGCCGAGCGCGCGCGGGCCGAACTCCATCCGCCCGTAAAACCAGCCGATGACTTTTTCCGCGTGGATGAGGTCGGCAATTTTCTCTGGCAACTCCGCATCGCTCAACTCGGTGAACGGAATGTTGTTCTTCGTAAGATAGCCGTGGATTTCATCGCGCGAAAAGTCCGGGCCGAGATACGAACCGCGCTGCGAATCATGCACGCCGTCTGCCTTGCGGTCATTGCCGAGAACCTGATGCCACGCAAACAACGCCGCACCGAGCGCGCCGCCTGCATCGCCAGCAGCGGGTTGAATCCAGATGTTCTCAAAAATTTCTTCGCGCAGAATTTTTCCGTTCGCCACGCAGTTGAGCGCCACGCCGCCGGCGAGACAGAGATTTTTCAGGCCGGTTTCCGACCGCAGATGTTTCGCCATGCGGAACATGATTTCCTCGGTCACGTCCTGAATGGAACGCGCCAAATCCATGTCGTGCTGCGTGAGTTTGGATTCCGGCTTGCGCGGCGGGCGGCCGAAAAGTTTTGCGAACGCGGCGTTCGTCATCGTCAGGCCGACGCCGTAGTTGAAATACTTCATGTTCAACCGGAACGAGCCGTCCGCTTTCAAATCCATCAGCTCGCGCAAAATCATGTCCACGAATTTCGGCTCGCCGTAAGGCGCGAGGCCCATGAGCTTGTATTCGCCGGAGTTCACGCGGAAGCCGGTGAAATATGTGAACGCCGAATACAGCAGGCCAAGCGAGTGCGGGAAATGCAGTTCGCCGAGCATCTCGATTTTATTGCCGCGCCCCGCGCCGTAGCTGGTGGTCGTCCATTCGCCCACGCCATCCACGGTGAGAAACGCGGCGTCCTGATAGGGCGATGGAAAAAATGCCGAGGCCGCGTGCGATTCGTGGTGTTCGGGAAAATAAATTTTCCCCTTAAATCCCGTAGCAGCCGACGTAAGGAGGCTCTGACTTGTTTCCGCTTTTCCGCTTTCCGCTTTCCGCTTTTCAGTTTGAGCCTCCTCACGTCGGCTGTTACCCGAGATGGCGCGCAGCTCTTCCAAAATGAGTTCCTTCATCCAGATGCGCTCGCGAATCCAGAGCGGAATCGCCATGAGAAAACTTTTCAACCCGCTCGGCGCGTAGGCGAGATAACTGTGCAGCAGGCGGTCGAATTTGAGAAACGGCTTTTCGTAGAACGCCACGATGTCCACCTGCTCCAACGTGATGCCCGCTTCGCGCAGGCAATACTCGACGGCATTTTTTGGAAACGCCGCGTCATGCTTCTTGCGCGTGAACCGCTCCTCCTGCGCCGCCGCCACGATGACGCCGTCGCGCACGAGGCACGCCGCGCTGTCGTGGTAAAATGCGGATAGTCCGAGAATGTTCATGCGCCGCGCGACTGGGTTAAATTTCCGCGTGGAGGGATCGCGTTCATCACGAACCTGAAAGTTCCAGCCAGTTGGGATTCTGCTCCGCGTGCCTGGCGATTTCCTCCAGCACCTGCGGCAGCAAAATTTTCGGCGACCAGTTCCACGTTTTTTTCGCGAGCGTGGAATCCAGAATCATCCAGGGAATGTCGAACGGACGCGGATTCGCATCGGTGGCGACCGCGTGTTTGCCAAAACGCGCATCGCACCAGTCCGTGAGCTGCGCGAGCGACATGGAATTTTTTACGCCGCCGCTGAAGTTGGCGATACGAGGTTTGTCTTTGCCGCGCTGTTTCATCTGCGCGAGCAACACCGGCACGAGATCGCGCGGATGCAGGCAGTCACGCACCTGATGCCCGCCGCCGCCGAAGCCGATGTATTTGAGCGGGCGACGGCGCAAATGCGCGTTGATCCAGAACGAGAAAATCCCTTGGTCAGCTTTGCCAAACTGCCCCGCGCCCGCCAGCACGCCGCAGCGATTAATCCAGACGGGGAAACCGAACGTCGCGCCGTATTCCAGTGCGAGTGCCTCGGAGGCGAGCTTGGTTGCGCCGTAAAGCGAGATGGGCGGGGCCGTGGAAAAATCTTCGCGCAATCCAGCGGCGCTCAAGCCGGGCACAGGTTTTTTCAGCACGGGACGAAAAGCTTTTTTCACCGTCGCCACTTTTAATTCCGCCAGCGGCTTGATGGAATAGACACGGCTGGTGCTCAAGAGGGTGAAGCCCGCGCGCTGCGCCTTGCAGAACTCCAGCAGGTTCACCGTGCCGAGGAGGTTGTGATCCACGAGGTCACGGCTGCTGGTCTTGCCGTCCACGCCGGCGAGCACGCTGGGGTTGGCGGCGGCGTCAATCACCCAGTCCACGGCGGGAAGTTTTGCAAGGTCGCGGGGGAAACGGATGTCGCCCCGAAAAATTTTCGCGCCGAGCTTGGTGAGCGGCGCGCGGTTTGTCTCGCTGCCGGGGCGGATGAAATTGTCAATACCCGTCACCGACAAGCCCGGCGTGGATTCGAGCAACGCCCGCGTCAGCGTGCTGCCCACGAACCCGCAGATGCCGGTGATTAAAATTTTCATTGGCCGCAAAAAGGCGCAAAAGACGCAAAAAATTTATTCTTTTGAGAGGACATACTTTTTTACTTCTAACTTTGGCGCACCAAAGTTTATCAAAAGCCCATGCTCAATTCCACTGGCACGGAGATAGCCCAAGGTTTGAGCCGTATGCTCATCGGCCAAAGCCTTGGTGGCTTTTAATTCAACAATCAAACATCCATTCACAAAAAGGTCGGCCAGATAATCGCCGAGGACTGTGCCATCCTCGTCCCGCACTGGCAACGGATGCTGCTGCAAAACTGTCAGCCCTTTTTTCCGCAGCCGGTTCGCCAGCCCGTTCTCATAAACTTTTTCCAAATGCCCGTGCCGGAGATACGACTGCAATTCAAACGCGGTTTGCCGGACGATGTCGCACAACGCAAAAATTTCAGCTTCGTTTTTCATAGGCCGCGAGTGTGCGTCAGCCATTGGCCGCAAAAAAGCGCAAAAGGCGCAAAATAAAAACCGCAGGCATCCACCTTGAAATTTTTTGCGCCTTTTGCGCCTTATTGCGGCTAAAAATTAACTGGCGATGACGGCGGCGTGGATTTGTTCGAGGATCGCCTTCAAGTCGAACTGGTATTTCCAATCCGGGTAATGCTTCTGAAATTTCCGCACGTCGCTGACATACCAGATGTGATCGCCGATGCGGTTGTCCTCGACGTAGGTGTGCGAAAGTTTTTTGCCGCTGATGGCCTCGCACAGTTCGATGGCTTCGAGCATCGAGCAGTTCGAGTGGCGGCTGCCGCCCATGTTATAGACTTCGCCGGAACGCGGCTGCTGCGTGAATTGCCAGAACGCCTCGACGAGATCGTGGCTGTGAATGTTATCGCGCACCTGCTTGCCCTTGTAGCCGAACACGCGATACGGGCGGCCGGTCGCCGTGCATTTCATTAGGTAAGCGAGGAAGCCGTGCAACTCCGTGCCCGCGTGCGCCGGTCCCGTCAGGCAGCCGCCGCGAAAAATCGCCGTCTTCATGCCAAAGTAGCGTCCGTATTCCTGCACCAAAACATCCGCCGCCACTTTGCTCGCGCCGAAGAGCGAGTGCTTCGTCTGGTCAATGGACATCGTTTCATCAATGCCTTCGTGATACGGATGTGCCGGATCAATCTCCCAGCGCTTTTCCAGTTCGCGCAGCGGCAAAAGATTTGGCGTGTCGCCATAAACTTTGTTCGTGCTGGTGAAAATAAAAACGGCTTCGGGGCAATGCTGCCGCGTCGCTTCGAGCAGGTTCAACGTGCCAACGGCGTTCACACTGAAATCCGTGTGCGGCTCGCGCGCCGCCCAGTCGTGCGACGGCTGCGCGGCGGTGTGGACGACGACCTTGACGGACGAACCGAGCTTGGCGAAGACTTTGTTGACCGCGTCGTTGTCGCGGATGTCCACGGATTCGTGCCGGTAATTTTTGAGCGACTTCTCCAGCTTGGTGCGCGTGAGCGCGGTCGAGGCTTCCGCACCAAAAAATTTTGCGCGCATATCATTGTCCACGCCGACGATGTCGAGGCCTTCGGCGTGGTAACGCTTGCAGGTTTCGGAACCGATAAGTCCGGCGGAGCCGGTGACAAGGGCGATGCTCATGCAATTATTTTTTCTGCTAAAATTTTCCGGCCAAGATGCCCGTCCGTCAAAGCTTTTGCAATGACATCCACGCCGGGAACGCACTGACACCGATGAAGATTTTCTCCGGCGCGGCGGTTTCCAGGCGGATCAACTGACCGGCCTGCTGCGGAAAAATTTCATAAACTTGCCAGGAACCAAACTCGTCTGCCCGCGTGGTGGAAATTTGAGCCGGTTCGCCCGCGATGGAAAATTTTTCCTGGCTGACCACCACCACCTTCTTGCCCGCCCAGTCCGCCGGAATTTTTTTAAGCGACTCAACTTTTCCCAGCCGGAATTCTTCCCGGCCAAACGCCCGGTTCAAGGCCCACAGGGCGCGGTTGAATTCAGCGCCGCCCGCCGTGGCGTCGGCCTCCCCGCGATAAATGGTGAGGCCGTTCCAGTTTTGCGCGGAGACCGGGGTGAGCCGGTAGTTTTTGAAGAAATTTTCAGCGGAAACTTTTTCCGGCGGCCAGGCAAATTGAAAACGCAGCAGCGTGCGGCTTTCCATGTAAAAAAATTGCGGCGGCAAATCGCCGTTTTCCAGCGCGTAGTGGCGCGGATTTTTCCCCTGCAAACGGATGGCGAATTTGAAATAGCTTTCGATGGGCGAGAACAGATAGGGCACGTCGCCCGTGGCATCGGCTTCAAATTTTGTAGCGCGCGCCGCCGCCCAGACGGCGTGGTTGTGATCCAGAAAGCCGCCGTTGCGCCGCACGTCCAGCGCGAACGCCAGATACGCGCCCGTCGGCGCGACGCCCGCGCCGGAGGGCAGCCACGTCGGGTGCGTCAGCGTGATTTTGGGGTGATGAAGGTCGTCCAGGTTCACGCCGACGAAAACCGGGAGGATGGCGGCGGCGATTAAAATAGTTTTCACCGCCGGGGCAAAAGTTATTTCCCGGAAAAAGTTTTGGAAGATGGCCCGGCCACGCGCGGCGCACACAAAAATCAAAATGGAAACTGCGCCCACGGTGCAATGGCGCGGTGTGAGCAGTTGCAGGCTGTAGTAGCCCATCGGCAAAAACAGCGCGAGCCAGAGAAACGCCAGCCACAGCTTGCAACGGTTCGCGCGCCACGCCGCCGCCACCGCGACCAGCCCGGCGATTAAAAGCAACGCCGCGCCGCCCAGGCCGAACGCCGCGAAGCCGAGGAATTGTTTCGGATTGAACGCCAGCGGCACAAAATCAATTGCATTCGTCCGGTAGAGCGCACGTCCCAGAAAAAATGCCGCCAGCCCGCCCGCCGCCATCAGCCAGGTGTTCGGTGATTTGAGCACGCTGGCAAAAGTCCGTTGCGGACTGTGCAGCATCGCCAGCAGCGGCAGGAGGAAAATGGCGTCTGCGCGCGCGCCGACGGCGAGAAACGCCAGCGCGAAGGAAACGAGGTGCAGCGGCCAGCACCAGTTTTTGCGCGCCAGAAAAAGGGAAAGGAAAATCACGAACACCGGCGAGGTGAAGGCACTGGCGTAAAACGGTGAATAGACCAGGAACGTCGGCGTCAGAATTACGGGCAACGCCAGCGCCAGCGGCAGTTTTTTGGACGAGCGTGCCAGCAGCCAGAACATCGCGCCCCAGAAAAAAATCATCCCAAAAATATTCCCCGCCAGCACCAGTTCATCGCCGGCAAACGGGCGCGGCAAAAATTTGAGCAGCAGGCCGACGAGATAATAGCTGACGAACTGCTTGTCGAAGTTAAATTCCGCGCGGGCGATTTCCGGGTGGCCGTTGGCGATGGCCATGCCGCCATCCAGCAGCCACGCCTGATCCGTCTCGCGCATGAACGGGCCAAGCGCACAGGCCGCCAGCACCAGCGCGGTGAGCAGACAAGCCAACGCGGGCGGTGAAAAAAAACCGCGTTTCATCTGGACGCCTCCGCTCGCACCAGCGCGGCGATTCGTTCACCGTCACGCACGGCGAAATTTGTGCCGCGATCTTCGGGGAAAATCTGCGAGAAGTTGGAAAGAAACACGCCGGGCAACGGCGTTTTGAAATCAGGAATCTTCGCCTCGTAATCCGTGTCCACGATGTGCTGCGCGGCGTTAAACCGGAAAATATGTTTCTCCACCACCTGCACCGCGTCAAAATTTGGAAATAGTTTTGGCAGATAACTGAACCAGAGCTTCGTCAGTTCGGCGTCCGGCAGATTGTAAATTTTTCCATCCGGCGGCAGATACGCTCCGAGGTAATAGACATTTTTCCCGCCGTAAAGCTCCTTGCCCACGAGCCGCGAGTGGTTGATGAACACCAGGAACGGCGCGTCCGGCTCATTGATGTTGACCCAGTAAAAATCGCCGAGGTCCTGCGCGCTGGTGAAGACCAGGCACGCCGCACCCAGATAGCCGATGCTGCGCAACTGCGCCGCGTAGTCGTTCAAGGAATCATCCGCCGGCAGCAGCCGCGCGAACGCAGGTGACGGCCCGGTGAAAACACAAAAGTCAAACGCCTCCTCCGCGCCGTTGATAACAGCCGCGCGACCGGCGGATGAAAATTTCTCCACGCTCACGCCGGTGCGGATCGTGACGCCGAGGCGGCGGAGCTCCTTTTCCAGCGCGCGCGTGATGCCGTCGAAGCCACCGCGAAAATAGCCGAGCTGTTCGCGTCCGTCGCGACGGGAATTCGCGCGGCTGTGGATGCGCGCCCAGAGCCACGCCATCGAGACGGTGGTGTGCTGCGCTCCAAATTTTCCCTTGAGCAGCGGCTCCCAGATGGTTTCCACCACCGAGGCACCGGCGTATTTTCGCATCCACGCCAGCGCGGTGACGGGGATAAATTTCCGCCAGCGCTTGCAGCGCTGCAGGTAGAGGATGGAGAAGCCCAGCCGCAACCGGCCAAGAAAACTGCACGGGGAAAATTTCAGCACGTCCAGCGGCTGCGTGAACGGATGCAGCCGACCGTTCAGAAAAATCGCGTTCGAGGTATCCGCCCAGAAAAGTTTTTCCGCCAGCCCCAGTTCCTGCGCGAGCCGCACGACATGGTCATCCGTGGTGAAGAGGTAGTGGTAGGTTTTTTCCAGCGACGTGCCGGCGATGTTGAAGCCCGCCGCCAGCCCGCCCAATTCTGGTGCCTTTTCGACCACGGTGATTTCGAAACCGCCCGCCTGGGCGAGCCGGAGAGCCGTGGTCAGGCCGGTGAAACCGCCGCCGATGATGAGAATTTTTTTCACTTGGATTTTCGGAACGCGAGCCAGCGGTTCAGGTTGTATTGCACCAACAGCACGGCGAACAGCGTGAGAAACTTTGCGAGATAAACATTCCAGCCAAACCGGCCGATGAACAGTTCGAGCAGCCCCGCCGCCGCCGACCAGCCAATCAGCGCCGCGCCGCAAAACGCGAGGAAGCGCGCAGCCAGCCGGTCGCGGGTGCCGAAGTTCAGCCACGCGTTGGCAGTGAAGGAAACAACGGCGCCCACGCCGTAACCGGCGGCGTTGGCGATCTGATAATGGCCGGCTCCCAGACATTTTATCAGCAGGCTGAATACGCAAAAATCCAGCCCCGCACCCGTCGCGCCGATGACGCAGTAGAGGAGGAACTGCCGGTGGCCGGCGATGAATTTCTGAAAAAGTTCCATGGGACTTCAGGCTGACTTCGGACGCCGCGCGATGACGGCGGCACTGACGCCAAAGGGGAAATTGAGACCTTTGAGCATCAGCCAATTTTCCAGCCGCAGCAGGCCGATGAGGACGGAGTTCAACGGTTCGGGACAAGGTTTCAAATCACCGGATGGCATTTTTGGATTTTTCCCCGCGAGCCAGCGTTTGACTGTGCGCAACAGCACCACGGGCAGGAACAAGGAAAAATTCCAGTAGCCCGACCGTTCGATTTCATAGCCAGCGGCGCGCAACATCTCCGCGAGTTCGGCGGCGCGGTAGCGGTGGAAATGCTGGTTCACCACGTCGTGCCCGCTCCACAGCGACTTGAAGGCGGGAACAAAAATCATCACCGTGCCGCCGGGCCGCAGCAGCTTGTGCCACGCAGCGATGGATTGTTTAGATTCGCGCAGATGCTCCAGCACATCCGAGACGGTGATGACATCAAAGCTGCCCGGCGGAAAATCCGGCGCCTGCGCGTCCATCACCATCACCTTGCCAAGGTCGCGCGCGCGACAGAGATTCACGGCCTTCTCGCTGATGTCAATACCAGTCACATTGGTGTAGCCGTCGGCCTTCAACAGCTTCATCAAAGGGCCGCCGGAACAGCCGATCTCGAGGATCGCCGCCGAATGGTCTGGCGCGGCGCGGCACACCAACTGATGCACCAGCTCGCGGCGCGTGAGAAACCACCAGTGGACGGCCTCGACTTCGTGGTAGGTCTTTTCAAATTCTGTTTTCATGGTTCACCGAAGTTTCTTCTGAAATTTTTCCCAGTCCCGCGCTGTCGCGGAGAATCCAGAGCGGGCGGCCCTTCACTTCTTCGTAGATGCGCCCGATGTATTCGCCGAGGATGCCGAGGCAGATGAGCTGCACGCCGCCGAGGAACAGGACGGAAATGACAATCGTCGGGAAACCCGCGCCGGGCGCGAGGCCGATCTTGGCGAACTCCGCCGCAAAAATTTTCTGGGCGAGCGTGAAGATCACGCCGAAAAAAGCGAACGCGGAAACCCACAGGCCGAGATACGTCGCCAGCCGGAGCGGCGCGGCGGAGAAGGAAAACAGGCCGTCCATCGCGAGCTTGAAGGATTTTTGGAACGTGTATTGCGGCACGCCGGCGGCGCGCTCGGCGCGGTCAAACTCCACGGCGGTCTGGCGGAAGCCGCACCACGTCCGCAGGCCGCGCAGATAACGGCTGCGTTCGGGCAGCGCGTTCATCACGGCCACGACTTTTTTATCGAGCAGGCAGAAATCGCCCGCATCGCTCGCCATCGGCAGCGGCGTCATTTTTTGCAGCAGGCGGTAAAAGCCCCAGGCCAAAATTCTTTTCACGAGCGGGTCACGGCGTTTTTTGCGCTGGGCAAAGACGACTTCAAAGCCTTCGCGCCATTTGGCGAGCAGCTTGGAAATTTCTTCTGGCGGGTCTTGCAGGTCGGCGTCAATCACCACGGCGCAATCGCCGGTGGCGAAATGCAGCCCGGCGCTCACGGCGGTCTGGTGGCCGAAGTTGCGCGCGAAACAAAGGCAGCGCCAGCGCGGGTCGGTCGCGTGCTGCGCCTTGATGATTTCCCAAGTGCGGTCACGCGAACCGTCGTCCACGCAGATGATTTCGTAATCGGCGTTCCACGTCGCGGCGACCGCGCCGAGCCGCTCAAATAATTTTGGCAGCACGGCCTCCTCGTTGAAGCACGGGATGATGATTGAAATTTTCGCCATGCGATTTTCGCGCCTGTTGAATAACAAATTTCAGGGGAAATGTCTTTGATAAATTTTGGTTGAACGGAGCGCGGACGGCTCGTCCGCAAGCTGCCAGCCTGACGGTGAAACTTGCGGACGAGCCG
>JAYVQV010000011.1:0-3183 GCA_043776855.1 Limisphaerales bacterium
CCCGTTGCACAGGCTCTGGCTCAACTCCCACCACCATCCCTGCTAACCAATAATCATAATCATCAATTTTTATTGGGTTTTTAAGCGGGACAGCAGTGCCCGCAAATGAAATCAGGAAGGTGGCTATAAATGAAATGAGGGATGAGCGGGCCATGATTTTGTGTCGCGAAGTAAGATGCGGAATTAAAAAGGGCGCGGACTCAGTTCCAAGATTTCTATGGCTAGTTCAAACGTGCCTTGTGGCAGCATTCCTTGTTTTGCGACTTTAGACAAATCCTCAAAACGCCTGCCCCTCATAAAGGCGTATTTTTTCCAGTTAGATGAACCGCTGCCTGAAGCAACAGCGCGGAAGGCGGATTTAATCGATTCTGATAATCCCATAGTTGTTTATTGTGTTTAAGGATAGGTGTTGGCAGCAGTTAATTACCAAACAGAGCACTGGAATGATTGTCTTGCCGAGATTCCAGCTTTTGCCGCCATCTGGCGGCGTAATAAAGGTTGCGGGGCACACCTCTGCCAGTGGTGTAAGCTTCGGCAATTTTCGATTGGGCCAGCCGGTGGCCCTGACAGGCGGCCAGCAGAAAAAGGGAGACGGCAATTACATCATCTTGGGCCACCAGATAACCTGCTTCGTAGCAGAGACCCAAAGCGTATCGAGCTTCCGCGTCCTTGAGGTCGGCGGCGCGCTGGAGCCAATGAAACGAGAGAGAAATTTCCGTAGGCTTAAACCAGCAGGAGGCAAATTCCGTCAAGGACGCCAACTTAATAGCTTCAGCGTCGCCGCGCATTGCGGCTTTGGCGATCCACTTTCCTGCTTGGTTAAATTTTTTCTGAAAAGTCATTGGAAACCCTTTAGATGCTGTAGCACTTCGCCAAGCCGCGCCCACTCGGTGCGCTGCTTCGGGCAGTCTCTCTTCTTGAAGTTTTCTACGTTTCTCGTGAGATCCGCAGCCGTAGCTACGCAAAGTTGTTATTGTTTATTTTCGTCTCAATTTTTATTTGTTCCGACGGTTCCGTTATGCGCCGAATCGCCGCCGGTTGCAAGCCGATTTGCGATAATGGCGTTCGTCAGCCATAATGGCTGGCATGAGCGCCACAGTTACAAAGATGAGAAATGGCTCCGCAGTGAAAAAGGGGTTCGATTTCCCGATGCGCTACCATCTTCCACTAATCTAAAACAAGAACTTGTCCACCACGTTGACATTGCAGCCCATCGGCTACATCCGCACCCAAAAGCCGATGAAGTTTCACGCGCTGCACCAACCGTCCGAATTGGTGGCGGAGCAGAACATTTTGGAACTGTTGCCGGACTGCGATTACGAAAAAGCATTGCAAGACCTCGCCGGATTTTCTCGCATCTGGCTGCTCTGGTGGTTTCATCGCAACAAAACTTGGCGTCCGCTTGTGCTGCCGCCGCGCGGCCCGGCCAAACGGCGCGGCCTGTTCGCCACGCGTTCACCGCATCGCCCCAATCCACTTGGACTGACACCGGTTCGTTTGCTCGGTGTTGAAGGACGCAAATTGATTTTGGGCGAATGTGATCTCGTGGACGGCACGCCGGTCTTCGACATCAAACCTTACATCGCCACGTTCGACGCCTTTCCCGACGCGGGCGGCGGCTGGACAGATGAAGTCGCCGCCGAGCTCACCACACCGCCACAATTTTCTGTCACCCTTTCGCCGCTGGCTGAGACGCAAGCCGAATGGTTGCGCGCCAACTGGCAGATAGATTTTTGCCCGCGCCTGTTTGAATTGCTGTCCCGCGATCCGACGCCGCATCGCACCCGGCGCATCCGGCGGCGTGGCGAGACTCAATTCGTCATCGGTTGCGGTGCGTGGCGCGCGGTTTTCACGGTGACGAAAAAAGTTGTGACCCTCGTCACGTTTGAGACCGGCTACCCGCCAAGGTTTTTGAACAACCGCAAGTTGGAGGACATTCCCGACCGCGAAGCGCAACTGGCGTTTCTCCAGCTATGGCCGCAAACGAGCTGGAGCGGCGGGTGAATTTCTGTTTGGGGAAACGAGAGAGGAAAGTTGGCTCCAGAAGTAGGACTTGAACCTACAACCACACGGTTAACAGCCGCGTGCTCTACCATTGAGCTATTCTGGAAACAAACGGACGCTTAATTTACAAGTCGCGACGGATTCGTCAAACCGATTCGTCAGGATTTTTGGCAATGCGGACAGTAAAAAGTGCTGCGCGCCGCCTGCACGATGCGTTTGATGGGCGAACCGCAGTTCACGCACGGCTTTCCCGCGCGGTCATAGACGTGCAGCCGCTCCTCGTAATAATTCTCCGCACCCGCCGCCCGGCCAAAATAAAACAGCCCGTCCGTCCTGCCCGCGCCAAAATTCAACTGCACCGTGCTGCCGCCAGCAATCGCTTCCTCCAACACCTTGCGGATCGTTCCGTGAAGCTTTTTCACCTGCGCCAACGTCAGTTTGTTCGCCGCCAGCTTCGGCGAAATCTTCGCGCGGAACAAAGCTTCGCTCGCGTAGATGTTGCCCACGCCGGCGACGAGTGATTGGTCGAGCAACTTCACTTTGATCGGCTGGCGCGAGCGCTTCAGTTCACGCGCGAAACCTTCAGGTGAAAACTTTTCATCCCACGGCTCCGGGCCAAGTTTCTCAACGGAAGATAAATCCAAAGTCATCCGCCCGAAGTAGCGCGTGTCTTCAAAAACAAAAACGCCCCGGTTCAATTCAAACACTACCGCTGCGTGTTTTGGCAACGGCTCGCCCTTGTCCGCGACAAACATTTTTCCTGTCATGCCCAGATGTCCGAGAAGAGTTATTGTCTTGCCAGCAGCCTTGGGGCGTAATTCAAAAAGAAAATATTTCCCGCGCCGTTCCAGCTTTTGAAATTTAGCGCCGACAAGAACACGCTTCAGTTCCCGCGCCGAAGTTGGCCGGAGAATTTTTGCGCGATTGACGCGGATGCTGCGAATGGTTTTCCCGCGCAGCACCGGACGCAAATGCCGCGCGAGCACTTCAACTTCAGGAAGTTCAGGCATGAAATCTACGCAGGACTAGCTGACAAACGTCCCAATCTTTTCGCCGAGCACCACGCGCTTGAGGTTATGCGCCTTGAAGAAATCAAAAACGATGATCGGCATTTTGTTGTCCATGCAGAGCGAGAACGCCGTCGAATCCATCACCTGCAACCGTTTTTGCAGACAGTCA
>JAYVQV010000012.1:0-3182 GCA_043776855.1 Limisphaerales bacterium
GGAAGGTTATGGCACGACGGAATGTTCACCCGCCGTGGCGATCAACATCATGGATTTTCGCGCGGCGGGCTTTCATCAGATCGGCGGCAAGCGCGGGAAGATCGGACGCGCGTTGCCCGGCATGATGGCGAAGCTCGTGGACGCGGACAATCCGTGGAGCGGAAAAAAAGTGGCCGTGGGCGAACCGGGAATGTTGCTCGTGCGCGGGCCGAACATCATGCAAGGCTATCTCGGCCTGGCGGAAAAGACGGCGGATGTTCTGCGCCCGTGGGTGGCGGCAGGCATCCTGCCTGCCGTAGAGCCGGGCTTCCAGCCCGGCGGAAATAACGTGGATGCGAAGGCGGCTCCCGAAAAAATTAAGTCGCAAAATAATTCGAGCGTCAGTCCGGGCGGCAGGATGCCGCCCTCTACGTCAGGCAAGATGCCTGACGCTACCACTGCGCCGCTGTGGTATTGCACCGGCGACGTGGCGACGATGGACGAGGATGGCTTTCTGCAAATCACCGGGCGCTTGAGCCGGTTCAGTAAAATCGGCGGCGAGATGGTTCCGCATCTGAAGATTGAGGAAAAATTGCAGGAACTCGCCGGCAAGGCCGAGCAGATGTTCGTCGTCGCTGGCGTGCCGGACGAAAAGAAAGGTGAACGCCTCATCGTCCTGCACCGGCTGGCGGAAGCGGAACTCGCCGTGTGCCTGGAAAAATTTTCCGCGAGCGATCTGCCGAACCTATGGAAGCCGAAGGCCGGAGATTTTTTCCGCGTGGAAGCTTTCCCGATGCTGGGAACCGGCAAGCTGGATTTGCGCGGCGTCAAGGAAACGGCGGCGAAACTGGCGGGAGGAGTTTGATTTTAGAACGTCACAAGTTTCTGCGGCCTGTCCGTATATTGAGCGGCTTCAGTCGAATCATAATCATAACCACTGTCATGCAAGAAGTGCATCGAACAAATGTGCAGAACCGGGTGTAATAAGTCGCATGGTTTGAAATCTCTGTGGCGTGATGGCTCCAGTAAGTGGCTGTGGATTGCCACGAACAACGACAGAAATCTGATGAAGCAAATTATCGCAGAGATGATGCACAGCAGCGGTAGCTTGAGTGTGGTCGGCCAACGCGTAGAGCCTCGCGTCCCAGAGCGAATTTGGAGATGTAGCAAGACTGCTTGCCGCCTCGCGCTTGCCAACAATGCGCGAAACAATGATGCGCCCGACAAAATAAAAATGACCGTCGGCGTATGTGATGGAGTAGAGACAATCATCTGCACTGACGCGGTCGAACTGATTGCTCCCAGCGTAAAGAAGCGGAGTGCCAACCGAAGCGGGATTGTAACCGCGCCGCGTCCAATAAATGATGAAATGATTCATATTTTCAAAATGCTGGGAGCCGCCACAATGTTTTTTTGCGGCGCATTTTTGGCGCAGCTTGTCACCCATCGTTTCGGACATGGGCGCATCTTCCCAAAACCAGCGTGCCGTGCAAGGGGCAAAATGCAGCGGCAGATTTAATAATCACGAAATACACGAATCACACGAAAGGAAAACCGGAATGAAATCAACCAAGCCGCATCGTTTTTTGTGCAGGCCACGAACCTCCGCGAGGTTTTGGAGTGCGGCAGCCCTCTGCCGCTTTTCATCCGCACGGCTGACGATGCCAAAGCGGCAGAGGACTGCCGCAGTCCAAGACGCTGGCGCGCTGGTCGTCCGCCCGCTGGCAAATGGCTGGCCGATGGGGTGCCGCTTGACCCGGTTGCGGTCTGGCTCCCTCGCCCCGCGAGGCACGAGCGGGGAGAGGGTTGGGGAGAGGGGGTTTTTATTTCGCAAACCATTGGCCTCCTCTCCCCTGTCCATAGCCGCTGTCGCTGCTCCTCCTCCGAGGAGGAGAGGGAGTGGAATCCAGCGCGAAGCACAACCAGGTCAAGCTGCACCCCTGGCTGGTGAATTTAAGTTTGTTCACTTGAAAGTTTTTCGTGTGGTTCGTGTCTTTCGTGGTTCCTCCCCAAGCGGGGTTGCGGCCACCGCCGTGCCGGGGAGGGGCGAAGCAATCCATTTATTTGTCAAAGACATAATCTCCATTCCCGCCGCTTTCCGCTTGCGTTTTGCACCCTGCGCGGAAAAAATACGAATTCAATTTATGCAAACAACTCAAGACGCCCCGGCGGAATTCATTTTCAAACTCTGGCCCAAGCTGGAGGCGAACAAAAACAAGATCATCGGCGGCGTGGTGGCCGTGGCGGCTCTGATCGCCATCTATAATTTCATCGGCTCGCAGCACGCGGCGCGCGAACAGGCGGCGGGCGAGGCGCTGACGAAGCTGCTGATGACGCCGCCGAACGGAACCAGCCCGGCTGACGCGCTGAACAAATTCGCGGGCGAGTTCGATGGCACGATGGCAGCGCAGCGCGCGCAGTTGCAGGCGGCGGCGGCCAACTTTGGTGCTGGCAAATATGCGGATGCGCAGGCGGGCTTTGAAAAATTTCTCGCGAACAGCCCCGGCGGGGCGCTCGCCGCGACGGCGCAGCTCGGCGTCGCCGCCAGCCTCGAAGCGCAGGGCAAGAACGACCTCGCCATCGCTGCGTATAAAAAAACGGTCGCCACTTATTCGGGCCAGCCCGCTGCGTTGCCGGCGTTCGTCGGCCTTGGCCGGCTTTATGAACAGGCGGGTAATTTGAATGAAGCGGTCAACAATTACGAATCTGCCGCGAAGGCCGGTCAGGCCGGTGGAACCCTCGCGCAAGGAGCCGGTATGCGCGCCGCTGAAATCCGTTCCAAAATGCCCGCGCCGGTGAAAGCCGTCGCGCCCGCAGTCGTCGCGCCCGCTGCGCCCGCCGTTGCACCCGCTCCCGCTGCGAAATGAAACTCACCATCATCGGCACCGGCTACGTCGGTCTGGTCAGTGGAACTTGTTTCGCGGAAGTCGGCCACCACGTCATCTGCGTGGACAACGACGCCAACAAAGTGAAGATGTTGCAGGGCGGGGGAATTCCCATCTACGAACCCGGCCTCGAAGAACTTGTCAAAAAGAACGTCGCCGCCGGTCGTCTCAAATTCACCAACAGCACCGCCGAGGGCGTGCAGCAATCCGATGTCATCTTCATCGCGGTTCCCACGCCGCCGCAGCCGGATGGTTCGGTTGACTTGAGTTACATTGAACGCGTCGCCCGCGACATCGCCGCGTCAGTCACCGGCTACA
>JAYVQV010000013.1:0-3178 GCA_043776855.1 Limisphaerales bacterium
CATCGTGACGTTGTGGCCGGACGAAGCGACGCTCCAAGCCATGCTACAAATTAAAACCAGCGGCTATTTTCCGTTTGCCGACACGCTCATCGCCGCCACGGCACAGGCGCACAAGCTGGCCTTTGTTCACAAAGACCAGCATTTCGATTCCCTGCCGCCATCCATCCAGCAAATCAATCTGGCAAAAAAGTAACGGCCACCGCGAGATTTACAGACGAAGTTGACGGCGCGGGCAGCAACACTGGCGAACACGTCTGGGGAAAATTTCTGAAGGACTACCGCGAGACGGATTGGTGATTCAGCCGCCGTGTTTTGTAAGAACTAACGTCAGCCATATTAAAACCCCAGTCATCGCGATTAAAACAAAGGTCATCACAGCGAGTGCCCACGTCAGCCAAACAAGCCTATTGCTGCTTCGTTCGTGTTCAATAGCAACCCTTCCCATTAAAGAAACCATCCGCTTCTCTGCTTGGATTTGAAGCATATTCATGTCCGCTGCCGCTGCAACGCCGGGCGTCATGGCGACTTCCGCTATGTCATGAAAGTCACACACAAGTTGTTCGATTGGTTTTGATAAATCGCGATTGGTTTCAATTTCGGCGCGCTCGCGTTCTGAACGTCCTTCCAATTTTTTGAGGTCATAGTTTTTCCGTTTCCATTTTTGTTCTGGCTCCGAGGTATAATTTTGTGAGTTCATATTTTTAATTGGCTAAATAACATCATTTCGTTGGTGGCATGGTAGCCGATTATGTGCGGAATGAAGACGGCTTCAAGAATTTTTTAACCATTCCGTCAGCATCGGGCTGGCGGGAATCCAGCGGGCGTGAATCAGCAGTGGCGCGTAGTTTTTAAGAATAGCCCAGCGCTTTGGCGGCTTTGAGCGCGGCCATTTTGGTTTCGTCCCAAAGGGACAACCGGAAATTAGCCAGCTACGAAGTGGCTGGAAAAGCCGCCAACGAAATTTTGTCCTGAAAGGACGCTGGAAAATATCCAAACCATTCCCTCGTGCCTTCAGCACGGAATTTATTTTTCGCGCAAACCAGCCACTTCGTAGCTGGCTAATTTCCATCGTCGCTCCGCGACTTTTATTTCACCGGACGCTTCGCCCAGTGATTCGCCAGCACCGAGCCGCTGATGTTCATCCACGGGATGAAGCACGCCGCCGCGAGGCCGACCGTTGCCAGTTTGCCCATCGCCGCCGCGAGGCCGCTCGCCATGCCGCCGTTTTGCAAACCCACCTCGAACGCCACGCTGCGCGCAGAATTTTTATCCAGCCCCGCCGCGCGGCTCAACCAGTAGCCGAGGAAAAATCCCGCCGTGTTGTGCAGCGCACACGCGACAAACAGCAGCGCGCCGACCTGGATCAAGTTGTCGCGCCCCGCCGCGATGGTCATGGCCGTGACGTAGAGGATGCCCGCGATGGACAGCGTGGGCATGATTTTATCCAAGGTTGGCAAGCGTTTCCACAGCCAGTGATAAACCACGCCGATGACAAACGCGCTCAATAAAAATCCGCCGAGCGCAAACGCCGTCAACGCGTTCGCGCCAAAATTATTTTGCAACACCGCCCAACCGCCAAGAATTAAAAACACCAGCCACACCACCGCCACTGCCGTGATGCCGAAAACAATTTTCCTACCGAACGGCTCTGCCCTGGAGCGCCGAGCACCAGCTCGGCTCGTTCCAAGCGGCGTCTCCGCCGTGCCGAGCAGGTGCTCGGCGCTCCGCCCGGAAATTTTCAAAAAATCATGGATCAGCCCCGCCCCAATCGGCACGAGCACGATCTTGATGATCTCCACCATCATGTTGAAGAAGCTCATGTTGACCGACGCACCCGCGAGCCATTTCACCCACAGCGGCGTCATCACCGGCGCAATCATCGTCGTGATCGCTGTCACCGTGACGGACAACGCGAGATTCGATTTCGCGATGTAAGCCATGACATTCGACGCCAGCCCGCTGGAGCACGAGCCGATCAAAATAATTCCCGCCGCAATCTCCGGCGGGAACGAAAAGATTTTCGTCAGCGCCAATCCCACCAGCGGCATCACCGTGAAATGGCAGACGATGCCGATGAAAACGCCGCGCGGCGATTTCGCCACGCCCGCAAAATCTTTCAAACTCATGTGGACGCCCATACCGAACATCACGAGCTGGATCGCCACGAGCATCGCCCACTTGTTCCGCATATCAAATCCGCCGACGTGCAAAATGTGTTGCGGATAAATCATTGCCAGCGCCACCACCGCAAGAATCCACGCCGTGAACTGATAGCCGCGAAAGTTTTTCGAGAAGCGCAGCGCGATGGCGAACGCGACGAGCAGCAGGACGAGAATGGATTGCCAGAAGGAATTCATGCAAAAGTTGCGGCTACGAAATTGCCAGGAGTTTCAAACTGCCCGCGACAAACTCCCTCTCCCCGCCCAAGCGGGGAGAGGGCTGGGGAGAGGGGATTTGAGCCGCAAATGAAACAGACGCGACAGAAGCCTTTGCCTCCTCTCCCCGGCCCTCTCCTCCTTGAGGGAGGAGAGGGAGAAACGATTCCGCCGTTAAGGCTATCTGCCTCCGTTCTGATTTAACAAGCTGGTTCATTTGAAAAGCCCGTCACAAAACCGTCGCCAGATAATCCACCGCGATGCCCGGACTCGCCAGAATCGGCACGCGCTTGTCTTCCGGTTTCAACGAGTCAACCACCCGCGCCATCGAAGCCTGCGCGAGAACAATCACGTCCACTTGCTGCGACAATTCTTTGAGCGCCGCCGCCACCTTCGCGTCGTGCGTCGCCGCGTCACCGCTCATCAACGCCTCGAACGCGCCATCGCAAAGTTTGGCGGTGAGTTCAATTTTTTTTCCAGCCAGCGCCGCGCGGCGTTGGATTAAATCCGCCGTCGGCTCCAGCGTCGTCGAGAGTGTAGCGATGACACCGATTTTTTTTCCAGTCGCGACCGCTTGGTCGGCCATCGGCTGATCCACGCGCAAGACCGGCACGCCCATGAGTTTTGCGCCCGCCTCGACCGCTGGCCCGATGGACGAGCAAGTGACCATGATGTAATCCGCCCCCGCCAGCTCCGCCGATTCGAGATAGCCCGCGACTCGTTTTGTGATCTGCGGCGTGATGCTGCCCGCCTCGCGGATGCCGCGCACCAACGAGTCATCCGCAATGTTGAAGACATCCACG
>JAYVQV010000014.1:0-12475 GCA_043776855.1 Limisphaerales bacterium
CCGCGATTCCACGCGGCGTAAAGCGTCTCGCGCGGGGTGCGGACGTAGCGGATGTTTGGAAATTTCTGCTGGAACTCGGCGACGATGGCGCGCTCGTTCTCCGGCGAGCCAGAATCCACCACGATGATTTCGCAGCGGTCAAAAATGGTCTGGCGTGAAAGATTTTCCAGGCACGCGCGGATGAATTTTTCCGATTGATACGTCGAGACCACGACCGAGACGAGTGGTTCCGGCCCGGAAGCGATTGGCGGGATGAGCGGACATTCTTCCGGCGGTGCGGCGACCAATTCCGGCGCGACCGGGGTGGCGGGCTTGCGGATAAAGAAACGGATTTCCTCGCCGCGTCCGTCGCTTTCGTAACGCGCCAGTTCGGCGGCAAAAAAAATTTCATCGGCAAACTTCGCCTCCAGTTTCTCACAGGCTTGACGGACGGAGTCCCTGCCGTAATCGCCGGTGGCAGTGTAAATCTTTTCCACGACGAAGCCGGCGCTCTCAAAAATTTTCCGCAAGGTCGCGGGCGTGAAATGCTGGTAATGATAATTCGGATCAAGCCAGAACCATTCCTCCTTCAGCGTCTCCGAGCAGACCGAGGCGAAATTCGGCACGATGCCGCAGAACATTCCGCCCGGTTCGAGCGCCTCAAAAATTTTCTTCAACGCCGCGCGCGGTTCCGGCAGGTGCTCGAAGACATGATTCATCGTCACCACGCGCAGGCTCGCGGGTGCGATGGCCGCCTCATCAAGCTGCGTGTCCGTGACCGAAATTTGCAGCTGCGAATTCGCGTAGCCAACGCAAGCCTTGGTCAGCTCGATGCCGCGTGGCGTGAAACCCTGGCTGCGGGCGTTCAGCAAAAACGCGCCCCAGCCGCAGCCGACATCGAGAAAATTTCCACCAGGTTTTATGAATGATAAAATTTCCTTCAGAAAATAATCGCGCTTCAGCCCGCTTTGCTCCGCCTCGGCCAGCGTCTTGGGCAGCGCCATGTGAGAACCTTCGTCGGCATAGGTTTGGTAGAGCGCGCGCATGGCGTCGCGGGTGAGGCGGGTGCGGAGATAGACGGTGTCGCACGCGCGGCATTGCACGATGTCCGCGCTCTGGCGGACGCGCCGGGCGTTGTTCTCGCCGCAGGCGGGGCAGGCCACGCGCTCCTGATTTTTTGGCGGCGTCGGCAGCGAAACTCCATTTGAGAAAATCGCCGGCGCGCACGTCACCTCGATAAATTCCACGTTCTGACCCGTCAGCAGCGCGTCCGGTTTTTTCCACGCTGGCAGAGCCATGCCACCGGACCAGGATTGGGAGGACTGAAGAAAAATTCGCGGGCGCGCAGATTTTTTTCCCAGCGTCTGGCGGATGGCTTCCGCGATTAATTCCGGCGCAACATCCTTGATGCAATGTGCCCGCGCGTGCGAGCAGCGCCAGTTGCAGCCAAAACAATCCAGCGGCAGCGTCACCGCCGAAGTCAGCGGGCTGTAAGGCATGAAGCGCGCGAAGTGGCCGCCGCCGAGCAACACCACGTTCGGCACGCCGACGGCGCAGGCGATGTGCGCGCCCGCCGATTCCGCGCCGACGTAAAGCCGGCAGCGCTTCATGAGGGCGACCGTTTCGCGAAGCAAGGAACGACCGCAGAGATTCACGGTGCGACCGGGGAGCTGCCTTTCGAGATCTTCGGCGAGCGCCGATTGCGAAGCATCGCCGAAAATGAGGAAGCGGTAGCCGGAAAGATTTTTCAGCGCGTCGGCGTAGCGGCGATACACGCGCACTTCATGCTGCGCGCCGGGGAAAACGGCGATGGTCTGCTGCGGATCCAACGCCTGCATTTTGAAAAATTCATCCGCAATCAGTTCTTCATCCGGCGTGATCCACACGACGGGTTGAAGGCCGTCGGCTGCTGCGTGGAAATTATTTACCGTCGTAATTGTCTGGCTGCCGTTCTCCCTCACCCCGGCCCTCTCCCGCTGGGAGAGGGGGAGCCGCTCGACGCCAACCGGATTGATTACAGCAGCGTCGGTTGGAGAAATTTCCGAACTGCTGCGGGTATCGCTGGCGGCTTCCCTCTCCCGGCGGGAGAGGGATTGAGGGTGAGGGGGAACGGACGCTGATTTCATATCACCCATAGAATCATTCAAGATTTCAACGCCCACTCCGCGCAGAAAATCCGCGTGACGCTCCAGTTCGATCCGATGTCCGTCCGTGGTCGGGATGACAAATTCATACCGGCTGCGCGCAGCGGCGTGGTCGGCGGGCGTGACGTTGTTGAGGTCGCTTTCAATCGCGATGTGGTGCGCGTCGGGAAGGGCGAGGGTGAGGTCGTCAGAAAATTTATCGCGTGAACGGACGGAGTTCAAAACCACATCGGGTTTGAACGCGGCAATCTCGGCGAGGATTTGCGCTCGCTCGGCGGCGCTGCTCTCAACCTGTTTGCGGTCGTAGCAGATGACGGAAGTCACGAACGGACACGCGGCAAACAAATCCGCGACGTGCGCCTGGCACAGCACGGCGAGTTGCGCGGATGGGTAACGCTGCTTCAACGGCTCGATCATGCTGGAAGCCAGCACGGCGTCGCCGATGGAATCGGTGCGGACGAAAAGAATTTTCCGTGCGCCGTCGAGGTTGGTGGCGGGCGCGGAATTTTTTGCGGGTTCAACCGGCGTCGCGGCGGCGGCTGGCGGCTCCACGCCGAGCGCCGCCATCAGGCGGTTGAACGGCGGACGGAACGCGACGGCGGTTCCTTGCACCGATTTGTCCATGATGAACAGGTGATCCGGGAAACGGCGGACGAATTCATTCCACACATCCAGCAGGTCAAGATGCGCGGGATGATAAATGTCATCGAACACCAGCGCGCCGCCGGGCGCGAGATGCTGGAAGGCGATTTCCAAATCCGCCCGCGCGCCGTCGGCGGTGTGGTCGCCATCCACCAGCATCAAGTCGAACCACTGCGGGTTCGCCGGGTCCGCAAAAAATTTCGGCACGGTCGCGTGCGAGTCGCCCTTGGTGAGCGTGGGCGGGCGCGTCACGCCGACATTCCGCAGCTCCGACTGGACAAATTCCGGGCCGGGATTCGGCACGATGACGCCCCGCTCCGGGAGCGACGCGTAGTTGGGAATCCACATATCGAACCCGAAGGCTTCGGTCGGCGGCGATTGGATCAACACCTGCGCCATCGAACGCCCGCGCCGGACGCCGATCTCAAAATAGCGCACCGGCTTCAGATGTTCCCCATACCAGTTCAGAAACGTCGCCGTGTCGAACCAGTCGCCCGCCTCGCGATAGCGGACGAGGTCGTGGGTCTCAATCCAATAATCTTTCTCCAGCCCGCCGACAATCTTGAGCACACGTTCGCGGTTGGCCGGCGCATGAAGCGCGGCGAGAAGTTTTTCCGTCAGGTGATTGGTCATGGTGGTGGCGGGTTTTTTGGCGGACGGTGGGTTCATCACGGGCTTGAGCAGTTCAACGTAGCGGGCAATTAATTTGGATTTGAATTCATCCAGCTCCTTCGCGACGGCGCTCAAATCGGCCTGCTGCCAGCGGGCGAAAACTTTTTCAAATGCGTCGGGCGTGGTGACCCACGGCGAATGTTGGAAGCCTTCGAGCGCGTGCGTGTGGCGGTCGGTGTCGTTGATGACGATGCCGGGAATGCCGTGACCATTGGCGAAAAGGCTCGTGTGCAGCCGCGTCGTGACGACGAGATCGTAGCGGCGATACGTCGCGAAGAGATCGTGGTAGAAGGAGGAAAAAATCACCCGGATGCCCGTGCCGCGCAGTGCGTTCAGGAAATGGAAATATTCCGTCTTGTGATGCGTGACGAGTTCGACGGAATAATTTTTTGCCAGCGCGTGCAGTTTTTCCAGTGCGAGCCGGTAGGGTTCTTCGCCACAATCTTGATTCACCAGACCGCCGAGCGAGCGCGGGAGTTGGATGGAGAAACCAATGCGTTGAATCTTTTTTCCGGCGGGAATCGTCTTCACCTCCGGCACGGAAAGCAGCGCGGGGCAGTTCACGCGGTGATACGAAATGTTGTTCTCGCGGATGAACGCGGGAAATTTATTCGTGCGCCCGATGATGAGGCGGGCTTGCTTGAAGATGGAGGCCTCCGGTTCCTGCGCGATGTGTTCGGCGGCATAGTCGCTCTGATAGTGGCCGCTGATGAGGAGAACTTTGTCCGCGAGATTGTTTGCGAGCACCCAGCGGTAAAGCGGTTTCAACTCGTGACCGGCGGAAACGCCGACGACTACGATGGCGTCAACGTGGTCGCGAAATTTTTCGAGGTCGCCGTGCGAAATGAGGTTGCTGTGCGGCAGTTCGGCGGCGTGCGGGAGCGTGTCGGGGTTGAAGTTGTAGAACAGGAAATTCAACGGCGTGTCGCCGAGCGTTTCGCGCAGGACGCGGATGACGCCCTCGCGGACGAAGTCATCGCCGGGATTCCAGAAGGTGGAGCCGGTGATGATGATGTTTTTGGGTAGTGGCACAGGCATCTTGCCTGTGAGTTCGTGTGTTTTAACAGACGAACTCACCCCGTCAGGATCGTTTGCGCCTAGAAGCAAATTTAGGCCGTTCTCCCTCACCCCGGCCCTCTCCCGCTGGGAGAGGGGGAACCGTTCGCCGCCTTTGGAAAAAGTTATGGCGGCATCAGCCGGAGAAACTTCCGAACCACCGCGAGATTCATTGACTGCTTCCCTCTCCCAGCGGGAGAGGGATTGAGGGTGAGGGAGAGCGGTCGCCATTTCGTCCGTCCCCGGCGCGTTTTTGAGAACGCATGACGAACTCACCGGCAAGATGCCTGTGCCACTACGTTGAAAAATTTCCCCCGCCTGAAAATTAAAATCCGGGTCGCTCGCCAGCGGCTCCGGCCACGCCCACGCGGGGCGCTGCGGAAAATTCCACGCGCCGCTCACGCCCGCCCAGTTGCGGCTGATCTCCGCGAGCTTGTCCGGCAACGGCTGGAGGCCGAGCCGTTTCGCGGCGGCGCAGCGGACAGCGGGATGGCAGCCGGAGACCAGCAGCAGGCCGTCGTCATCCAGATAGCGCAGCAGAAAATCGAACGCGGCATCGGCGGAATGTGGTTTGAGATGCAGCAGCAGATTGTTGCAAACGACGAGGTCGAAACTTTTTTCTGGAACGGTGGCGGTGGCAGAAAATAAATCACCCGTCAGGAACGTGACATTTTTGCGATAGCGTTCGGTGACGCGGAATGAATTCAGCGAGCCAGCGGCGGACGGCTCGAATAATTCTTTCACTTCGCTTTCGGTCAGAAGATTTTTCTCCACGCCAAAAAACATTTTCCAAGTATCGGGATGATAAGTGGCGGCTTGCGCTTGCTGAATAGCGGCAGCATCAAAATCAATGCCGACAATTTCATCCGCCGCGTCCGCACCGAGGAGAAATTTCAGCGTGTGCGGTTCCGCGCCGGTGGAGCAGGCCCAGAACAGCAGGCGAAGCGGACGGCCTTTTGCTTGACGAAGTTTGGGAAGAAGTTCGTTCGCGAGCGTGGAAAACAGCAGGCGGTTCCGCATGAACTTGGTGGTGATGAGTTCCGTGCGGGTGGGCGACCAGAGAAATTCGGGGCGGTGCGGGTTGAGTCCGGCGGCGGGTGCGGGTTTCATTTAGGCAAATGGTTCTTCACGCATCCGTGCGCTTGGTTATGGCAAATCACAACAACCCTGGCCCACCGCGCCGGAGGTTTCTCCCTCTCCCCCTTGGGGGAGAGGGAACCGGCGGCGTCAAGTTTCCAGCCTGTGCCAATGTCAGAATGAAATACCATAATCAAGAACCGGGCGGGCCATTGCTGACCCGCCCGGGGAAGGAGCCAGTGGTCTCACCGCCGTGGTTAGTGGCGACTCGAATCACTGGACAACGGTTGCGGTTGTCCCCGCAAAAAAAATTTAAGGCTGCTTCGGCTTCATCGCCAGCTTCGGCAATTTCGGCAGCGGCGCGTTTTGTTTCGTCAACGCCGCCTGATTGCTGCGCTGAATTTCTTCATAAACTTCCTGGCGATGCACCGGGATTTCCGCCGGGGCCTCGATGCCGAGCTTCACCACTTCGCCTTCGACGCGCATGACTTTCACCACGATACGGCCATCAATCACGATGCTCTCACCGATTTTGCGCGACAGGATCAGCATAAATAAATTTCGTTAAGCGACCGGCAGCGGATGTTTCACGGAATACTCCGCCGCGTTGGCGATGATCACCTGCTTGCCGGTGTGCGTGTGGCGATTGATGACGATGGGGCCTTTCAGATTCACCGTCGGCGGCTGATTTTCGTTGATGGTCACGATGCCCAGAAGCAAGGCGTCCTTCGACTCTTTGATCTGCAAAAATTCCACGTCCATCTTCGGGATGTCCGGCTGGTATTCCGGCAGCACGACGAATGGATCAATCACGACGAACGCCAGCGCCGTGTTATCCTCGACGTGCAGCCAGGCGAACGGCTCCTCGTCGGGATTCGTCGTGAGGACGTAATCCTTGATCTGCTCGAAGCCGAGAAGTCCGGTGGGGATTCGCACGATGTTTTTGTGCGGCGTCCGTGCCGTGATTTCAGGTTCTGTCAGTTCAGCGCATTTCATTGCAGTGCTCCTTTTAGCAACGGCTGTGCCACGGACAAACTTTCCGCCATCCGGCGAAAAATCGCGTGCAAAGCCTTGGTAATTGCTGTTTCCCGTTTGAATAAAATTTTAGCGGAAGAATTTTCCCGTCGGCCGCCCGGCAAAAATTGCTGGGGCAGCGGCAAAAATTCCCCGGTCAATGCCCGCTGGTTTTTGGCATCCCCAACCAAGCTTTGGCCTGGGTCTGCCAAAAAATTTCGATGACCGAGTGGCGGCCTGAGGCGGACGAGCGGCGCGGCAGCGTCTTGGAGTGCGCCAGTCCTCTGGCGCTTTTGCATCGCCAGCCATGCGGGTAAAAAGCGCCAGAGGACTGGCGCACTCCAAGACCTCGCGGAGGTTCTTGGCCGGCAGGTGAAATCAAGCCGCAATTTTTTTAGCAAAATTTTCATTGGAGGTAATTCAGGATCGAGAGCTGCATGATTTTCGCGCTGGTTTGGAGCGCGGCTTGGTAGCCGGTCTGCGCGCGATTCAGTTGCACGATGGTATCCGCGAAGTCCGCGCCCGATTTGTTGGAGATGGATTTGTCCAGCGCCGCCGAATTGTCCGCGAGATACGCCGACGCCGCGATCAGCCGGTTTTGCGCCACGCCGTTGTTCGCGACTTGATACGCCACGTTGTTCTCATCCTTCTTGAAATTCAAACTGTCCGCCGTCACGGCGGTCTTGTTGCCCGCGCGCAAATTGTCGCGCAACGAAATCAGGTGGTTCAAAAAATCCCCGCCCGTCTGGCTGTCCGTGAACAATCCGCGTGCATTGCCGGAACCGGTGTTCGCGCCCGGCACATCCACCGAGACGGTGAGGCCGTCGGAAATTTCCACCGCGTTCGCCGCGCTGTTGCCGTTGTAGGCGACCGCCGCGACATCGCCGTTCGCATTGCGCGTCGCGGTGAACGGCGTGGAACCAGACGCCGTGCCGCCGAACAGAAAACTTCCGTCCGCCGGATTCTTCACATTGCCCAGCTTCACCGCGTCCTCGATCAGCGCGTTGATTTCCGTGGCGTAATTGTTCAAGTCCGCTTGCGACGCGGTGGCCGTGGCACCCGCCGTGGCGAGTTCGCTGGCGCGGTTTGATTTCGTCTGCACCGATTGCAGCACGGAGTAAATCACGTTCGCGCGGTCGGACAGCGTCGTGATGTTCTGCGACCACTGGGCGTTGGCGGATTTTTTGGCGGCGAGCGCGAGCGTGTCCGTCATCGCCACCGGATCATCGGCGGCGGTTTGCACGCGCAACCCGGTCGCGGCGCGCGACTGCAACGAATACTGCAACGCCGCCAGCGAGTTGAACTGGTTCAACATCGCGTCCGTGTAGGAGTGAGTGGAGACACGCATAAATCAAAAAAGTTTTTTACGTCTTCATCGCCAGCGTCACCTGGATCATCTGGTCCACGGTCTTCAAAAGTTCGGCCGAGGCGGTGTAGGCACGTTGAAACGAAATCAGATTCGTCATCTCCTCGTCAATGTTCACGCCGCTCACCGCGCCGCGCTGCGTCGCAAGCATGTCGGACACCGTCTGCTGGTTGGCGACCTGTGCATTCGCATCGCTCAAGGCCGTGCCGATTTGCGCCACGGTCGCGCCGTAAAAATTTCCGAACGTCGCGCCGCCCAGTCCCGCCTGCGCCGCCGCCGTGAGTTGCGCGAGCTGCAACGCCACCGAGTTGTCGCCGCCCGCCGTCGCTGACCCGGAGGTTTGGATGAGCGATGGATTATTCGCCAGCGCCACGTTGACGGAAATCGTCGCCGCGCTCGTGCCGGTGAAAAAATTTGCGCCCGTCGTTCCCGTCGGACTGAAGCCCGCGCCGTGAACGGTGTTGACGGCGGAAATCAAATTTGAAGCGAGCGAATCCAGTTTCGTTTGCAGCGTCGCGAGGTCGCCATCGCGCGCGGGAATCGTCCCCTGCATCGTGCCGCCCGCGAGCGTCAGGTTCACGCCGCCGGTCGCCGTCTGCACCAGCATCTGCCCGCCGCCCGCGTCGTAAGTTTTCAACGTGTCCGCCAGTTGTCGTCCCGACACCAGCGATTGTCCGCCGATGCTGACGCTGATCTGCCCCTTGGCATCCGTGCTGGCGGAGAAGTTGACGAGCTTGCCGAGATTTTCCAAGGCCAGCCCGCGCCGGTCGCGCAAGTCATTCGCCGTGCCGCCGGAAACTTCCGCATCATAAATTCGCGCGTTAAGGTCGGCGATTTGCGTCAGAAATTTGTTCGCCGAATCCACGTCGTTGTTCAGCGAGGTGTTCAAGGCTGATTTCAAATCAGAAAATTTTCCGCTGACCTGATTAAACGTCGCCGCCAGCGTCTGCGCCGCGCCGACGAGCGCCTGCCGCGCGGAAGTGGAGTTCGGCGAAGCGGCCACGCCCTGAAACGCCTTGAACAGATTCGTCAACTGGCCCGACAAACCGGAGCTGCCCGTGCCGTCCGGGCCGTTGGATAAAATTTCATTCAGCGCATTCTGCGTGCTTTGCAGCGCGGTTTGCCGGCCCTGTTGAAAACCGAGGTCGCTGTTGTGCGATTGAATCTGGCCGTTCAACAGTTCGCTGACGAGCTGCTGAATTTTCACCACCTGCGCGCCCGTGCCGACGAGGCCGTTGGCCGTCGGCGTCGCGAGCGCCTCGGTGATGTCCGCGCGCTGGCGCGAGTAGCCGGGCGTGTTGACGTTGGCGATGTTTTGCCCCGCCACCTGCACGCCCGCCATCTGCGTCTGCATGGAACGCCGGGCGAGATCGAGGGTGCTGAAAAGTCCGGACATAAAAAATTATGGCTTGGGGTTGCGCAAAAATCGGCCGCTGCCCGCCGCGCCCAGGAACGGAGCGGAGGCCGCCAGCTTGGAAAAGTCGCGCGCGGGTGGCGTTGCTTCCGCCGGGCGCACCGCGTCAGGACGGCGGCGAGTCGCCGCCGCGAGAATCATTTTCTCCAAAAATCCCACGCTGATTTTTTTTGGTTTGGCGGAAGTCATAAAAAAATTTCAGCCGACCGCGTGGTAAAGCGACTCCGCCGGAATCGCCACCGTCGGCGTGTGGCCGTTGCCGTTGTAAGTCACCGGCTTGGTCGCCGGAAAAATTGAAGCGATGAACTGCGCCATCAAATCCACGCAATGACTCAAGAGCAGATGATTCTGCCGCGCGCGGGCCTGCACCCGCGTCAGCAGTTCGTTGTTCTCTTCGACGAGCGCTTCGACGAGCGGTTGGTAATCGGCGGGAATTTTTGGGAGGAGCATTTTGAAATTGGCGTCCTCGGGCAGTTCGAGCTGCCGCGCGAGATTGCGCTGGCGCTGTTCGCGTTCGTGCCGCGCGCCGCGCAGGATTTCGGCCTGGGCGTTGACGCTGCTGGCGCTGTCCGGCAGCGACGCCGTCTGGCGGTGCATGACGTAATGCTGCTGCTGGTCGAGCAGCGCGAGCATCTCGCCGTATTGCTTGAGTTCCTCGCGCAACGCTTCGATGAGGTGGGCTAAAATTTCTTTCATGGCTGGGAAAAATTCTGGGTGGGCGGCGTGAGCTGCTTTTGAAAACTTTCGGCAATGCCGATGCCTTTGCCTTGTGTGAGGCTGTCGGCGAGTTGGTTGGTGATCATGTCCTGATAAATGCCGGCGGCGGTGGAATTGTCGGTGAACGAACTTTTGATGACCGACTTCTGCGACTCGCTCAAAAATTGACGCACGAGAATCGCCTCGAATTGCCGGCTGGCTTCCGCAATTTTTTGCGGCTCCGTCAATGACTTGTTGCCCGCGAGCGATTCGAGGTCGAGATGCTCGGTGCTGATTTTGGGTTGGATGGCGGAGATGTTCATGGCGCAATCATTTCGTAGCCGCCGACGTGAGGAGGCTCCATTTGAAAATTGTTCCGCACGACTCGAATAAAATTGCGACTCGATTTTGAAAGCGCGCTGCGAATGTCCGCGAGGTCTTGGACTGCGCCAGTCCTCTGGCGCTTTGGCATCTTCAACCGTTCGGATGAAAAGCGCCAGAGGACTGGCGCAGTCCAGGACGCTGCCGCGCGGTTCGCCTGCCCGGCGCCTGCAAGATGACCACAGAGTTTTACGGCGTTGAAAGTTTTCATCGGATGACGAGTTCGGCCTGCAACGCGCCGGCCTGTTTCATGGCTTGGAAAATTCCCATCATGTCACGCGGGGTCGCGCCGAGGGCGTTGAGGGCGGAGGCAATTTTGTCCACCGTCGGCAGTTCCGGCAGCGTGACGAGCGCGGTCTTGGTCTCGGTGACTTTCGTATCCGTGCGCGCCGTCACCGCCGTCGAGCCGCCGCTGAACGCGCCGGGTTGCGAGACATCTTGCGACTGCGCGACGTTGATGACGATGTTGCCGCACGCGACCGCGCAGCTCGAAATGTGGATCGAAGCCGTGGCGACAATCGTGCCGGTGCGTTCGTTGATGACGATGCGCGCGGGCGTGTCGGGCGTAACCTCAACGTTGTTCAGGCGGGCGATGAAATCCACCGGCGAACCTTCCGTTCCTTCAGGAAGCTGCACGCGCACCGTTGACGAATCCAGCGCGTGCGCGGCGTTGGTGAAAACGCCGTTGATGGCCGCCGCCATCGCGGCGGCAGAATTGAAACTCGGTTCGCGCAACAGCAGTTGCACCATGTTGTCGTGGACGAACTGCGTGGGAATTTCCCGCTCCACGAGCGCGCCGTTCGCGATCTGCGCGGTGGTCGGATGATTCTTCGTGACGGTCGCGCCGCCGGCCCCGCCATCGCCGGAAGCGAAGCCGCCGAGCAGCAACGGGCCTTGCGCGACGGCATAAACTTTGTTGTCCGCGCCGACGAGCGGCGATTGCAACAGCACGCCGCCAGAAAGGGATTTGGCATCGCCGATGGACGCGACGTTCACATCAATCCGCGCGCCGGGTTTGATGAAGGGCGGGATGTCAGCGGTGATCATGACGACGGCGACATTTTTCGCGGAGAGCGTCGCGGCGGGAATGTTGATGCCGTAGCGCGAAAGCATATTCGCCACGGTCTGCTTGGTGTAGGCCTGGTCCTTGTCGCCGTCGCCCGCGAGGCCGACGACGAGGCCGTAGCCGACGAGCTGGTTATCGCGCGCACCGGAAATCATCACCATGTCGCGCAGCCGAACGCCGGCGAAACTTGGTGTCGGCCACGCGAGGGCGAGGAGAAACAGGAACAGCGCGGCGAAGGAAACGTAGCACAGGCGTCCCGCCTGTCCGGGGTGAACCAAGTGAGCGGGAAAATGTTTGCGCTCGTGTTTCTGTGCGGCAGGCGAGACGCCTGCGCTACTTTGAAAAATCGCCAGCAAAGCCTGCGCTTCACTGGCGCTGCGGATTTTTGGACGAAGAGTGCGGGGAACGAGTGGCATAAAATTCCTTGGTTCAAAACGGCGTGAGCTTGTTCCAGGCCCAGGTGAACCAGCCGCGCCGCTGGTTGTCGGACAGCGAACCTTTGGAAAGAATCTGCACCTTGGCGTCGGCGATGTTGTAGCTGAAGATGGTGTTGTTCGACAAAATATCTTCGATGCGGACGACGCCGTGCAGCACGGCGTTTTGTTTTTCGCCGCTGAAGGAAGTTTCCCGCGCGCCTTCGATGACCAGATTTCCATTCGGCAAAACATCCATGACCTTCACCGCGAGACTGGTGACGAGGTTTTGGGAATTATCAATCGTGCCGCCGCCGTCGAAGGTGTTCTTGGAATTATATTTCAGCGCGGGCATCGTGCCGCCGCGCGAAAGCAGTGCGGACGCGCCGGAACCGGCGCCATAAAGAAACGTGGAAACGCTGGCGTCCATCGCGTTATTCTTGGCGGTGGAGGTGGAATTTTTCTTGGAGGCCGTGCTGGTTTCCTGCACGAGCACGGTGAGAATGTCGCCGATCTTGGCGGCGCGTTTATCCGCGAACATCGGGCGCGCGGTGT
>JAYVQV010000015.1:0-3176 GCA_043776855.1 Limisphaerales bacterium
TGATTCCCAAGCTTGAGCAAGTGCCCATTTCTCAAATCCGTTTGCAGAAGTTTTAAATTTCAAAACCAACCCCGCGTCATACTCTTCACAACATGAAAGCAATCAATTTACGCTGCTGCCTTTTTCTTTTCCTGGTCGGGCTCGCGCCGGGCTTCGTCACATCTTGCGCGACAGCTGGCGACGTCACCTTTCTGAAAGATGCCGAGGCGAAGAAATCCGCCGAGGCCGCCGCGCAGGCGTGGGCCAAAGTGCCGGAAATCCTTGCGCGCATCGTGCCGCCAAAATTTCCCGCGCAGGATTTCGTCGTCACCGGCTATGGCGCCAAGGGCGATGGCGAGACCGATTGCACCGAGGCGTTCCGCCGCGCGATTCAGGAATGCTTCAACGCCGATGGCGGCCGCGTCGTGGTTCCGGCTGGAATTTTTTTGACCGGCCCAATCCATTTGAAAAGCAACGTGAATCTGCATCTGTTGAAGGGCGCGACGATCCGCTTCAGCACGGACACCAAGAAATATCCGCTGGTGTTCACGCGCTTTGAATGCACCGAGCTGATGAATTTCTCGCCGCTCATTTACGCGTTCGAACAGGAGAACATTGCCATCACCGGCGATGGCACGTTGGACGGCCAAGGCGCGGCGTGGCATTCCTGGAAATCCAGCGGCGACACGCAACTGCTGGTTAAAATGGGAACTGAGGGCGTGCCGGTCGCGCAACGAATCTTCGGTGAAGGCCATAAACTTCGCCCAAACTTTGTCCAGCCGATGCGCTGCCGCAACGTGCTCATCGAGGGTGTGCGCATCATCAATTCGCCGATGTGGGTGCTGCATCCGCTTTACTCGACCAACGTCACCGTGCGCGGCGTGACGGTGGACACGACCGGCCCGAACACCGACGGTTGCGATCCTGATTCGTGCACAGATGTGTTGATCAAGGATTGCACGTTCAGCGATGGCGATGATTGCATCGCCATCAAATCCGGTCGCGATGCCGATGGGCGGCGCGTGAACATTCCCGGTCAAAATCTGGTGATTCAAAACTGCACGTTCAAGGCCGGTCACGGCGGTGTCGGATTGGGCAGTGAGACCGCCGGCGGAATTAAAAATGTCTTTGCCGAAGACTGCCAGTTCGACAGCCCGGATCTGACCATGGCGATGCGGTTCAAGACCAATCCCGCGCGCGGCGGCTACTTCGAAAACATTTATCTGCGCAACTGCTCCGTGAAAACGGCGCAGTATGGCATTCACATGACGCAGTGCTACGGCAGCAACGGCGCGAGTGCCGGGAGCGAGAAACCGCCCATCCGGAACATTGACATCCGCGACTGCCAATTTGCCACGCTGACCAAGGCGCCGATTTTCATCGAGGGCTTTTCGGGCGATCTCAGAATCACCGACATCACGATTGCCAACTGCGTGTTTGAAAAGACAAAAAACAAAAGCGCGGTGACCAATACGAGCCGGATTTTTCTGAGCGGCGTGAAGAACAGCGGGTTGGAGTAAGCAGCCGAGTTAGAGGTTGCGGTCGTGGTGGTGCCTCCGGCGGCCAAGAAACCGCACGAACCATACTACGCCTGCGAACCAGGCAATGGCGACAGCGAGAAGCAGAAAACCGAAACGTCTGCTGCTCTGAATCATTTCTTCAGGAGCTGGTTCAACAGCCGCAATTGCGGCGAAGGACATCAAGAGCAAGGCGACGCCAACCAAACAAAGACAAGCGA
Source organism: Limisphaerales bacterium (assembly GCA_043776855.1). Lineage (GTDB taxonomy): Bacteria > Verrucomicrobiota > Verrucomicrobiia > Limisphaerales > UBA11358 > UBA11358. The sequence goes on from JAYVQV010000015.1 coordinate 1,718, forward strand.
TGAAAAACCATCGAATTGCTCCGGCACAGAGCTTATCTATTTTCCGCGCATCAAACATAAAAGTGTGAGTGTCGTCTGACCTCAGAAAAAGGTGGTTGGAAAGTGTTCATTCAGTTGTTGAGACTTCAGTGAATGAATCAAGCAATGCCGTGGCTGACGTAATTAGTAAAGGCCGAAGTGGAACTCCACGAGGAGTAAGCGCCGCGTTCAGCGGCGCAACGCTTCGGAGGAAGCGTGCGTGCTGGTCGGGTCGTGCGCCTGCTCAGAGCAGGTGGAGTTGTCGCCGCGCAACCTCTTCCACCACTCCTACCGGGTGGCGGGCGTGGTGAGCGGGTGAATCTTGATGTTGCGGAAGGAGACCTGGCCGTGATCGCCTTGCAGAGCGAGATAGCCGCTGGCCGATTTGGCGAAGAGCGGCATTTGGGAAAATTTGCTCGCCGCCACGCGCCGGTTGAAGTCCTCACTGCCGATCACGTATTCAAAATATTTCACGCCGTTGATGAAGTGCTCGCACTTTTTGGGACTGATGACGAGGCGGACATGGTTCCATTCGCCGGCGGGCTTGGTGGCGTCGAGCGGCTGGCCGGTCTTCGGATCGTTCGGCGGTTGATAGAGCGCGTAAAGCCAGCCACAGCGTTGGGCATCGGCGGCTTTGGCGTTGTCCTCCAACTGGAACTCCGGGCCGGTGGCCCAGACCGCGCCGCCTTCATCGGTGACATGGTAGATGATGCCGCTGTTGCCGCCCTCGGAAATGTTGTAATCCAGTTCCAGCTCGAACGCGCCGAGCTGTTCGGTCGTGACGATGTCCCCAGCGTCGTGCGGATCAACGCAGACAAGCACGCCGTCCTTCACCTGCCAGCCGGGCCGGACGCCGTCGCGTTTGAAGTTATGCCAGCCGGTGAAGTCGGTGCCGTTGAACAACAGCTTCCAACCGGCGGCTTTCTGAGCGGAAGTGAGGGTGTTGATGGTTGGTTCAGCTTTGGCTCCAAGTTTTTTCAAGGTGGCGATTTTCCATTCGTCGTTCAGCTCGGCCAGCGTCCTGCCGGTGTAATATTGCCACAAGGCATCGGTGTAGTTTCCCTGGCGGCTGGCGGCATTCATTTTTTTGATCAGGCTGTCGCCCGGGTAATGATGCTGCGCGACATAGTCGAGAAAGTTTGCGGTGACGCGATAGCCGGCGTTGTAGTCAAGGGTGACTCCCCGTTGGGTGCGCAGCCAGGTGAGATCGGCCCCGTGATTTTGCGGCTCGAACTTAAACCAGCGGACATAATCCGCGATCCCTTCGACCAGCCAGCCCGGCGGGCGATTGGCGCGCGGCTGCTCGCGGTTGTAATGCTGAACGACGTGGACCAGTTCGTGGACCAAGGCACCGACGGCCTCATGGTCAAGTTCGCGTTTGAGCCACGTCGAGTTGGCGGTGATGCGCGTGCCGCTGGTGGCCGCGACTCCCTCGCCCGGT
>JAYVQV010000016.1:0-3174 GCA_043776855.1 Limisphaerales bacterium
TTGAAACCAAGGTGCGGTCGGCGAGTGGCGTGGTAGCGGCGGGCATCCTGCCTGCCGTAGAGCCGTGGCTTCCAGCCCGGCGGAAAAAACGTCGCTCATCGTCGGGCGCTCGAAAAAATCCCCAGCCGCTTTCAAATTCCCCGCCCCATCCGGGCGGCTGCCCGTCCTCCGTAGCGGCATACTGCGGAGGGTGGAGAAGCCGCCCTCTACGGCAGGCAGGATGCCCGCCGCTACCACGCCACTCGCCAGCCGCACCTCGGTTTCAATTTCAGAATTCGGTTTAAGTGGTGGTGAAATCCACCGATAGCTTGGGTGTCGCAAGACTGGCGGTCGGCAGCCACTAAAGCCGGCGGGGACAAACGGTGTTTCGCCCATTAAATGAAGCACCCGCAACATGGATGTTGCGCAAATCAAACGCCCCGCCCGGGGCGTCTCACGGAAAGAGAAAAGTTATGGTCATCAATACAAACCTCCAGGCACTAGGAACGTCCACGCTCCTGATGCATTCCTCCACCATGCTGGCTCAGTCACTCCAGCGTCTTTCATCCGGCTCGAAGATCACTTCGCCCGCCGATGACAGCGCCGGTCTGGCCGTGTCCATGAAACTAAACGCCCAGATCTCCCGCATCAACGCGGCCTCGAACAACGTTGGCAATGCCATCTCGTTAAGCCAGACGCAGGATGGGTATATCTCCAAGGTCAATGATGCGTTGAGCCGGATGAGCGAATTGTCCGTCCTCTCGCAAGACGTGACGAAGACGGATTCGGATCGCGCCCTGTATCAACAGGAGTTCTCCGCGCTCGGTTCTTACATCAACAATGTTGCGACGAAAGACTTCAACGGCGTCAGCCTGTTCACGTCTTCGACATTGAGCGTCACCACCGACAGCGAGGCGAATACCTTCGCGATGGTGGGCGTCAATCTGGCGAGCGCCAGTTACACCACGGCCACGGGTGACAACATCGGCACAGCTAACAGCGCGCGCACGGCGTTGAATGACGTCAAAACGGCGTTGTCACAGTTATCATCCGACCGCGCGAACATCGGCTCCAACATTGAGAGCCTCACCTACTACAACGACCAACTCGCGTCGTTGAAGAACAACCTGTCCGCCGCGAACAGCCGCATCACGGATGTGGACGTGGCGCAGGAAAGCACGAACTACGCGAAATACAACATCCTCGTCCAGTCCGGCACGGCGATGCTCGCGCAGGCCAACTCCCAACCGCAATCCGTCCTCAAGCTCTTGGGTTAAAATCCAGGGCGGCCAGTCCCGGGCGGCGGCGCCAGCCGCCGCCCGGGCAGACGGAAAAAGCGGAACGTCCGGGGAAGGGGCCAGTTCGCTGCCAACCGGCAAGTCAGTCCGCCGGTCAAAAAAAGGGAACAGTGACGGTCGCAGGCGGGAACACGATTTTTTCCCGCGCACGGTCCGGGGAGTTTTACCCAGCCAACTTTCCGCCCGGCGGGATTCTCCCGCCTGCGATCCGTCCGGCCTTCCGGACAAAAAATTCCGCTGCGGTCAGGTTCAGGGCGGTTGCGTTCCGCCGCCCGCATTTTCAAAAAAGGAAAACGATGCCGCGCCTAAAATTGGCGGTGTCCGCGACATGGATGTCGCGCACAAATAAATGCCCCGGCCCGGGGCGACTCACGGAAGAGTTGTTATGGTCATCAACACAAACTTGTCGGCGCAGACTGCCAGCGGGCAGTTGGCACAAACTTCGGCCCAGTTGGCGCGCGCGCTGGCGCGGCTTTCCTCCGGCTCCAAAATCACCAGCGCCGCCGACGACAGCGCCGGTCAGGCGGTCTCCCTGCGGCTCCGCGCGCAGACCGCGCGCGTCACCGCCAGCATGAACAATCTGGCCAACGCCATCTCGTTCACCCAGACCCAGGACGGCTATTTGCAAAAAGTGAGCGAGGCGCTCACCCGCATGGGCGAAATCGGCGTCCTCGCCGCCGATCCCACCAAGACCGATGCGGACCGCGCACTTTACAGCCGGGAATTTGACACGCTCGCCGCCGACATCGGCAGTGCCAGCACCAAAACGTTCAACGGCGTGAACCTGTTCTCCGCCAACCCGCTCGATGTAACGATGGACGCCGAGGCGAACACGTTCACCATGACCGGTGTTAATTTGAACAGCACCTCCTACACTTCCATCTTCACCGACCACGTTAATATCATCGGCAATCCTTCAACCGGCGCCATCTACGCCGTGCGCGATCTCACCAAGGTGATGACGCAGCTCGCCAAGGATCGCGCCCTGCTCGGCTCCAATCTGGCGCGGCTGATGTTTCATCATGACGAACTGGCCGGGTTAAAAAATAATCTATCCGCCGCGAACAGCCGCATCACGGATGTGGACGTGGCGCAGGAAAGCACGAACTACGCGAAATACAACATCCTCGTCCAGTCCGGCACGGCCATGCTGTCGCAGGCCAATTCCCTCCCGCAATCCGTTTTGAAACTGCTGGGTTGAACCATGCCGTTGAATTGGGGAGCGCGCCCGCCTCGGGCGCAGCGGGTCGCGCCCGCGCGACCCGCCCGGACGGATGAAAACCAAACACCCTTCGGTTGGTCTTCGAGCGTTCGGGTTCGGCGCGAGGGCGCGCCGAACGACAGCCGGGGCGGCTGTGCTCCCCATTTTCTACGGAAATAATTACCGTTCAGAATTCACCCAACGCATCGCTTTCGCAGTCGGCGTAGCGGTCCACGAAGCAGTCGTAGATTTTGGTGTTCTTCTTGTCGGGTTTGACTTCGCTGCCCGGCACCGGCTTGGTGAAACCAGCGGCGAGCTTTTCCCAGCTCGCGGGTTTGTTCGTAGCCACGAGCCAGCCGTGCGCCGCCGCCAGCGCGGAACCGAGCGCGGCGCTCTTGGAAACTTCAATCCGCACCACGCTGCAACCCATCACGTCGGCGATGATCTGGAGCAACTGCGGATTGTTCGCCGCGCCGCCGGTGATAAAAATCTGATCCGGCACTTCGCCCATCCACTGCGAATGCAGCCGCATGGTCAACGCCTGCGCCTCGAAAATGGCGCGGCAGTTCGCAGCGACGTCTTTTTCGTCGAGATCAAAACGGTGGATGCCCGGCTTGTTCACGCGCGGAACGATTTCCGCCTCGAACCACGGCAGCAGCACGCCGTCGTTGTTGCCGACCGGCGCAGACTCGACGA
>JAYVQV010000017.1:0-3167 GCA_043776855.1 Limisphaerales bacterium
ATGAGCGACGTTTTTTCCGCCGGGCTGGAAGCCACGGCTCTACGGCAGGCAGGATGCCCGCCGCTACCACGCCACTCGCCGACCGCACCTTGGTTTCAACTTCGGAGTTCGGGATAAAGCGTCTAAAAACAAAACGCGCGCCAGACGGTCTGGCGCGCGTTTTGTTTTTGAAAGGGCGTCAGTGTGAATGCCGGATGTCCTGCGCTTCGCAGAGAAAGACGGCTTCTTCGGCGATGTTCTTCGCGTGGTCGGCGATGCGTTCCAGGCTTTTCGCGGCGACGATCCAATGCAGGCAGCGCCGGATGGTGTCGGGGTTCTGCTCCATGTGCGCGGCGAGCGCGGAATGGATTTCCTTGTTCAAGGCGTCCACTTCCTTGTCGCGCGGGATGACGGCGCGGGCGGCGGCAGAATCTTTTTGCACGAATGAGTCGAGCGAATCTTTCACCATGCCAAGCGCGAGCGCGGCCATGCGCGGGAGGTCGAGGCTGATCTTCACCGGCGGTTCCTGCGAGAGGTCGCGGGCGCGTTTGGCAATCTTGCTGGCTTCGTCGCCGATGCGTTCGAGGTTCTGGGAAATTTTCATCGCCACGGTCACGAGGCGCAGGTTGCTGGCGAGCGGGGCTTTCGTGAGCAACTGAATCGCCAGCTCATCAATCTCCACTTCGTATTGGTCAATCACGTCGTCATCAGCCTTCACGCGCAATGCGAGGTCGTGGTCGCGCTGCATGAGCGCCTGCACGGATTCGTTGACGGATTTTTCGGCGTGGCTGGCCATCACCAAAAGTTTTTGGCGCAGGTTTTCAATGCCGGCTTCAAAATGATTTTCCATAAATTTATTTAACACCAACACGGACGAATGGCGGATGGATTTCTCCCTCTCCCCCTCGGGGGAGAGGGCCGGGGTGAGGGGCAAACACTTCAAATAAATTTCCAAACTCACCTGACAGTCGCTGCCCCCTCACCCTAACCCTCTCCCCCGAGGGGGAGAGGGAACCGGATACTGCCAGTTCCAGCCATCCGAAATTGTTCAAATAAAATGTCATTTGCATTCAAGGTTCAATCAGCCAAACCGTCCGCTCACATAATCCTCCGTCCGCTTCTGCGTCGGGTTGGTGAAGATTTTTCCGGTCGCACCAAACTCCACGAGTTCACCGATGTAAAAGAATGCCGTCTGGTCGGAGATGCGCGCGGCCTGTTGCATATTGTGCGTGACGATGACGATGGTGAACTCTTTTTTCAATTCTAAAATCAAATCCTCGATGCGCGCCGTGGCGAGGGGGTCGAGCGCGCTGGCGGGTTCGTCCATCAGGATGACTTCCGGCTTGATGGCGATGGCGCGGGCGATGCAGAGGCGTTGCTGCTGGCCGCCAGATAAGCCGAGCGCGCTGGTGTGCAGGCGGTCTTTCACTTCGTCCCACAACGCGGAACTGCGGAGGCTTTGCTCGATGGTCGCGTCGAGGTCGGATTTGCTTTTCAGGCCGTGCAGGCGCAGGCCGTAGGCGACATTTTCGTAGATGGATTTCGGAAACGGATTGGATTTCTGGAACACCATGCCGACGCGTTTGCGGAGTTCGATCACGTCCACGTCTTTGGCGTAAATATCATGTCCGCCAATCTTCATTGAACCTTCGATGCGCACGCCGTCAATCAAATCATTCATGCGGTTCAGGCAGCGGAGCAGGGTGGACTTGCCGCAGCCGCTGGGGCCGATGAAGGCGGTGACAACTTTCTCATCGAGGTTGAGGGAAATGTTTTTCAGCGCCTTGCTCGCGCCGTAGTAGAGGGAGACGCCGGCGATTTCGATGAAGGGCGCGCCGGTGGACGCGGCGGGATTCGCGGCGTTCACAGAAAGTTTTGGCATCAAGGTGTCCGTCATAAAAATAATTTCAGCCGAGCGCCCGCAGTTTTTTCCGCACGCGCGCGCGGATCAAAATCGCCACGATGTTCAGCGAGAAGGTCAGCAGCAGCAAGACGAGAACGGTGGCGTAAAGAATCGGGCGCGTCTGCTCGATGTTCGGTGACTGCGTGGACAGCACGAAAACGTGGTAGCCCAAATCCATGAACTGATCGGTGACGTGTCCCGGCAGCGACGCCATGTAATACGCGACACCGGTGAAAAGAATCGGCGCAACTTCGCCCGCCGCGCGGCTCACCGCGAGAATGCCGCCGGTCATGATGCCGGGCAAAGCCTGCGGCAGAACTATTTTCAAAATCGTTTCCAGTTTCGTCGCGCCGAGCGCGAGGCTGGCTTCGCGCAGGCCGGGCGGAATGGCTTTCAGCGATTCTTCCGTGGCGACGATGACGACGGGCAGCGTCATCACGGCGAGCGTGAGCGAGGCCCAGATGAGCGCGGGCTGTCCCCAGACGGCGCTTGGATTGTGAAACAGCGCGTCCATGTTTTTGCCGACGAAGTTGATGAAGAAGCCGAGGCCGAACAAACCGAAGACGATGGAGGGAACACCGGCGAGATTGTTCACCGCCGCGCGGATGATGCGCGTGATGATGGAGGTGTTTGACGCGTATTCCGTCAGGTAAATCGCGGTGATGACGCCGACGGGAATCACGAAGATGGTCATCACGATGACGCGGAACGAGGTGCCGACAATCATCGGCAGCACGCCAGTGGTTTTGGGATCGAAGAAATCTTTCTTGGGAATCGTCGAGACGAAATGCCAGGAGAGGCCGCTCCAGCCGTTGAAAATGATGTTGCCGAGAATCACCGCGAGAATGCCGACGATGAATAGTGTGGCGAGACCGGTCAGACCGGTGAAGAAAAACGAGGCGAAGTCGAATTTCTCCGTGCGAAAATTGCGCGTGAGTCGGGCGGTGTCGCCGCCGGATTCAGGCAGGTATTGGCCGGGGGAAACGGTGTTCATCGGTGGCTCTCCTCGAAAAAAAATAACGCAGAGACGCGGAGAACGCAAAGAGGCGCAGAGAATGGACGAAACACGTCTTGGACTGCGGCGGGAAGCGAAGCGCCACGCCGCTTTCGCACGCATGGCAATTTTCTTTCATCCCAAAACTTTCCGCGCGCTCGAAAGCGGTGTCGCGGCTGCGCCTTGCCACCGCAGTCCAAGACGCAAAAGGTTTTCTCCGCGTTCCTCTGCGTTCTCTGCGTCTCTGCGTTTCGCTGAAATGTTTGAGACACGCGCGATGAGCGTCCGGCG
>JAYVQV010000018.1:0-12416 GCA_043776855.1 Limisphaerales bacterium
AGGGTTTCCATTTCCAGCTTGCCGAGTTTTTTCCGCAGCGCGAAGAAGAGCAGCGCGACGTTGAGGATGGAAGTCGCGGTGTTGGCGATGCCGAGGCCGCCCTGCTTAAGCGGCAGGATGAGTTCAGACGCCAGCAACAGGTTCACCGCGAGGCAGACCAGGCTGATCTTCATCGGCGTCTTGGTGTCGCCGAGCGCGAAAAAGGCGCGGGCCAAAACATTCACGGCGGAAAACGCCACGAGTCCCGGCGCAAGGCAGACGAGCGCGAACGCCGCGCGGCTGGTCGAGCCGCTATTGAATTCGCCGCGCTCGAACAGCAACCGCATGATGGGTTCCGCCAGCGCCACGAGCAGCGCGGCGGCGACCAGGTTCACGAACAGCAGCGAGCTTAAGCCGTGGTGCAGTTGCGCGCGGAATTCAGGATAATTTTTTTCCACCGCCAGCGCGCTCAAGGACGTGAGCAAAAATGTGGCAAGCGAGATGCCGAACATTCCTTGTGGCAATTCCATCAGGCGCACGGCGTATTCAAACGAGGCGTTGATCTGCGGATCAATCCAGAATGCGAGACTCTGCACGAGCAGCACATTGAGTTGGAACGCCGCCACGCCAATCGTGCCGGGAATCATCCGCGTGGCGACGAGACGAACCGTTTCATTTTTCCACGGCGAAACCCAGCGGTAACGGAAGCCCTCGCGCCAGAGCGTCGGCACTTGAAACATCGCCTGCGCCACGCCCGCGACGAGCACGCCGTAAGCGAGCGCAAAAATTTGCACGGGCAGACGGCCTTCCTTCGGCAGATTCAAACCGAGCTTCGGCGCGAAAAATAAAACCGACGCGATCATCACGAGGTTCAGCGTGGTCGCGCCCATCGCCGGGATGAAGAAATGGCCGCGCGCGTTCAACATTCCCATCAGCGCCGCCGCGATGCAGACGAGCACCATGTAGGGAAACATCACGAACAGCAGGCGCAGCATCAGGTCGGTGTAGGCATCAAACTCATGCACCGCCAGCGCGATGGCGATGCCTGCCATGACGAGCGCGATCAACACACTCGCCACGATCACGAGGCCGGAGATGACGGCGTTCGCGGCTTTCCACATTTCGTCTTCGCCGTGATTTTTTTCCTTCTCCTTGAAGATGGGAATGAACGCCGCCGTCAACGCGCCTTCACCGAGCAGCCGGCGAAACAAATTCGGAATCTGAAATGCAAATGTGAATGCGCCGGCGACCCAGCCGTCGCCCATGAAGCGGGCGTAAACCATCACGCGCACCATGCCGAGCACGCGGCTCAACAAAGTCGCGGCGGCCATCGCGCCGGAGGCTTTCAGCATTTTTGACACGAGCGGATTTTAAGTCCAAAGCCCAAAGTCTAAAGCCAAAAGTTTTTCCAATCATCCTCATCGTCATGCTCATCCTCATTCTCAAATTAAAACGAGGATGACGATGAGGATGAGCATGAGCATGATTTTCCGCTGCTTGCCAGAATTCCGCCTTCGCAGTAGAGTGGCGGCATGAGCGGCATCGTCTTAGAAAAAGAAGTTCTGAAACTTTCCGCCGAGGAAAAAGCGCACATGATTGACGCCCTCTGGCGCAGCCTTGACCCGGCAGAGCAGGCAGCGGTTGACCGCGCCTGGCTCGCCGAATCGCGTGACCGTTTGCAGGCTTTCCGTTCGGGCGAACTCAAGGCGCTCGACGGCGACACCGCCCTCAAATCTCTCGAATCGGAATTGCGCCGATGAAATTCCGGCTGCTGCCGCCGGCCAGACAGGAATTGCGCGCCGCTGCGAGCTACTACGAGGAGTGTGTTCCCGGACTTGGTGCAGACTTCATTCTGGAAGTTCGCGAAACTATTCACCGCATTATTCAATGGCCGGAAGCGTGGCAGCCGCTCGATGCCGAGATTCGCCGCTGTCGCACCCATCGTTTTCCTTACGGCATCATTTACGCGATTGAAAATGGCGAAGTGCTGGTTCTCTCCGTGATGCATCTGCATCGTCACCCGGATTCGTGGCGGAAAAATCTTCCGTAACTACGCGGCGCAATTTAATCTGCGGCTGTGAGCATTCTCGAAGAATTGAAATGGCGCGGCCTGATCGCCGATTGCACGGACACGGAAGAACTGACCAAGAAAATTTCCGCGCCCATCACGCTTTACTGCGGCTTTGATCCCACGGCGGATTCGTTGCACGTCGGCAACCTCGTGCCGCTGCTCGCGCTGCGCCGGTTTCAATTGCTCGGCCATCATCCCATCGCCGTCGCGGGTGGCGCGACGGGTTCCATCGGCGATCCGAGCGGCAAATCTGCCGAGCGCCAGCTCCTCACGAAGGAAATTCTCGATCACAACATCGCCAGCGTGAAGGTGCAGCTCGCGAAGCTGCTCGACTTTGAAACGAAACAAAATCCCGCGCGGCTTGTGGATAATGCGTCGTGGACGGCGGGGATTTCGTTCCTCGATTTTTTGCGCGACATCGGAAAACATTTTTCCGTCAACCAGATGGTCGCCAAGGAATCCGTGCGCGCGCGCATGGAAGACCGCGACGTGGGCATCAGCTACACCGAGTTCAGCTACATGCTGCTGCAGGCGTTTGATTTCATGGTGCTGTGCCGTGACCAGAATTGTGAGCTGCAAATCGGCGGCAGTGACCAGTGGGGTAACATCACGGCAGGCATCGAACTCACGCGCAAAAAAACTGGCAAACAAGTTTTTGGCCTCACGCTTCCGCTCATCACGAACACGGACGGCTCGAAGTTCGGCAAGACCGCTGCCGGCGCCATCTGGCTCGATCCGAAACGCACGAGCGTTTACAAGTTTTATCAATTTTGGATTAACACGGCGGACGCGGATGTGATCCGCTATCTGAAATATTTCACCTTCATGCCGGAAGACAGAATTGCTGTTGCACAGCAAAGGCTGATTGAAATGCCGGATTTGAGAATCGCACAGACCGAACTAGCAAAAGAGGTGACAACGCTTATTCATGGTGAAGCTGCTGCAAAGGCAGCGTTCATGGCAAGCGAGGTTCTTTTTGGCGGAGTGCCAAGTGAAATTTCAGAAGAAGTTTTTAATCATATTGTCGGTGAAGTTCCGACAAAAGAAATTGAGGGGGCTAAACTGGAAGGCGCTGGAATATCGCTTGTGGAATTGCTTGTTCACGCCGGTTTGTCTCCTTCAAAAGGTCAGGCTCGAAAGGATATTGAAAGCGGTGGCATTTATATCACCAACTTACGCGAAGCCAACATTGCGCGCATGATGACTTCGGCCGATTTACTTTTCGGCAAACACATCCTGCTCCGCAAAGGCAAAAAGAATTACGTCGTGGTGACGGCGAAGTGATTTTCAACAAATGTAGCAGCCGACGTGAGGAGGCTCTAACTATTCCGTTTTTGATTTGAGCCTCCTTACGTCGGCTGCTACTGATCGAGGGCTACGCAGTCGGTGGCCTTAAAATATTTCCGGCATCGGGGTGCTTCGCTTTCGTGTAAAATTTCCAGAATTTCTGCCAGAAATCATCTTGCAACGGGTGTAGTGCCGGGTATCCGGGAACGACCGCGCCGCTGAATTTCCAATCACCCGGCTTCTTGACCAATTCCGCGCGCAGCGGGTTTTCCAAAATGTAATTGCAGACGCGGGCAAACGTATTTCGATGGCGCTCCCTTTCCTTCAGCACATGGTCGTGCGCCTGATGTTGAAATTTCTGCGGCGCGAGTCTCGGTTTGAGATGCGTCCGCAGAAATGCCATCCCGTTCAACTGGTCGGAGTCCAGCCGCAAGCCCATCCAAACCAGATGCAGATGATCGGGCATCAGGCAATAAGCCGGGCAAAATAATCCTTCACGGGCGGCGGTATGCAAAAGCATTTCGCGAAAGGCGGCGTGAAATACCTCGTCCAGCCAGCCGCGCTGACGATGTGAAATTGAAAGTGTCCAATGCACCACGGCGTCGCCCTGATAGTGCTCACGGGGCAATCGTGGAAGGTAGAAGGGGCGATTGAGATTCGGTTCGGCCATGACAAAATTCGTAGCTCAAATAATTTCGGAAGGATTTTTAGTCAGAGCCTCCTCACGTCGGCTGCTACGAATTAAGTTTTGTTCTCAAACAGGCTGGGGGCGGTGGCGCGGGCGAGGTCGAGGCAGCGGGCCAGAATTTCCGAAGGCGAATCGCATTGCAGCGCGAATTCCGCGAGCACCTGCGCTTCGGTGAGCTTGAGGCGGCGAATCATGTATTTCACTTCGGGAATCGCAGCGGGCGCGCAGCTCAATTCATCCACGCCCAGGCCAATGAGCAGCGGCACGAGCACAGGGTCGCCGCCGATCTCGCCGCAGACACCGCTCCAGATGCCGTTCGCGTGCGCGGCATCCACGGTCAGCTTGATGAGGCGGATGATCGCGGGATGCGTCGGCTCGTAGAGGTGGGAAACTTTTTCGTTCGTGCGGTCGGCGGCGAGCGTGTATTGGATGAGGTCGTTCGAGCCGATGCTGAAAAATTTCACGCGCTTCGCCAGCGCATCGGCGATGAGCGCGGCGGAAGGAATCTCGATCATCACGCCAACTTCCAGATTTTCATCAAATGGAATTTTTTCGGCGCGCAGTTCGACTTTGCATTTTTCCAGCAGCACGTTCGCCTGGTTTAATTCATCCAAACCGGAAATCATCGGATACATCATCTTGACGTTGCCCTCGGCGCTGGCGCGGAGGATGGCGCGGAGCTGGGCGCAAAACATTTCCGGCTGCGCGAGGCAGAAACGAATCGCGCGCCAGCCGAGAAAGGGATTCACTTCCTTGTCGAGTTGCAGGTGCGAGGCGAATTTATCCCCACCCAAGTCCAGCGTGCGGATGATGACGTCCTGCGGTTTCAGCGCGGTGGCCACCTGCCGATACACTTGGAACTGATCTTCTTCGCCCGGCAGTTGCTCGCGGTTGATGAATAGAAATTCCGTGCGGAACAGTCCGACGCCTTCCGCGCCGTGCTGGATGACAGATTCGACATCGAACTGATCCTCGATGTTCGCGGAGAGGTGAACGGCCTTGCCGTCGAGCGTAACGGCGGGGAGCCATTGGACCTCGCGAAGTTTTTCATCGAGGGACGCTTGATTTTTTTCAAGCTGGCCGTATTCAAACAACGTCTTGTCCGTGGGGTTGACGATGACGCTGCCGCTGTAGCCGTCAATCAAAACGTAGTTACCCGACTCGACGGTCTCGCTGAAATTTTTCAGGCCGACAATCGCCGGGATGTCCAGCGAACGCGCCATGATGGCGGTGTGGGAAGTTTTCCCGCCGATGTCCGTCGCAAAACCCAGCACAAGTTTTTTGTTCAACTGCGCGGTGGTGGACGGACTCAATTCATGCGCGACGAGGATGCACGGTTCGGAAAGATGTTTCAGGTCGAACGCATCTTTCACCTCCAGCAGGTTGTCCAGCACGCGCCCGGTCAAATCTTTCATGTCCGCCGCGCGTTCGCGGAGATACTCGTCCTCGACCTGTTCCATCGCGGCGATGTAGCGGTCGGCCACGGTGTGGTAAGCGAAGTCAGCATTAACCTTTTGCTCGCGGATGAGGCGGAAGACTTCATCAATCACCACGCGGTCTTCCAGCATCAGCAGGTGCGCCTCGAAGATGTCGCCTTCGGACGCGCTCATGTTTTCGGTCACGCGGCGCTGGACTTCCTTGATCTGGGTGCGGGTGCGGACGAGCGCGTGTTCGAAGCGTTTGATTTCACTTTCCAGATTTTCGTCAGCGATTTCCCGGCGGGCGATGAGGTGCCGCGCGCGGTGGAGGACGAGAATTTTTCCACGGCAAACCCCCGCCGAAACGGCGATGCCGTGAAAAGTTTTTTCGCCTTTGAGTGATCCTGACATGGAGTTTCGCAAAGATTTAACCGAAGCGTTCACGGTTGCAAAGCTATTCCGTGGGAAAAAGATTTGGTTGGCGCCAACCACCACCCGGACGGAGCGCGGACGGCTCGTCCGCAATTTGCCTAGGCTGGCTTATGAACTCGCGGACGAGCCGTCCGCGCTCCGCACCAAAGAAAAAAGCCCGCGCGCGCGGGCTTAAAACTTTCAACCGAAAATCAATCAGGCGCGTTCCATGTATTTGCGGGTGCGGGTATCAATCTTGATCTTCTCACCAGTCTTGATGAACAGCGGCGCCTGCACGGTGATGCCGGTTTCCATCGTGATGGTTTTTTGCACGTTGTTGGCCGAATCGCCGCGCACACCTTCTGGTGCGTCAGTCACGGTGAGAATCACGCTCGAAGGAATTTCGATGGACACCGCTTTGTCGTCCACGAACGTCACGGTGACGGGCGCGTTTTCAATGATGAAATCTTTCGCTTCGCCGACCAGTTCCGCGTTGAGCGTGACGGACTCATAATTTTCCGGATTGGTGAAGACGTAATCCTGGCCATCCTTGTAGCTGTATTCCATCTTCGTGGTCATCATCGGGATGGGTTCGATTTTTTCCGTGGAGCTGAAGCGCACATCGGAAGTCTTGCCGGTGCGGATGCTGCGCAACGAAGCCTGCACGAACGCGCGCAGGTTGCCCGGCGTGCGGTGCTGGAAGTCGAGGACGACGGAAATGTCGCCGTTGTAGTTGATTGCCATGCCACGGCGGAGGTCGCTTGCGGTTGCCATAAAAATTAAAAATTGATTGTGCGACGAAGAGTTTTTTCTGCGACGCGAGCCGCAAAAATTATCTTAAAAAGAGGCGATGGCAAGAGCCGTTTTCATCAACAGTCCGGCTCATTCAGCCTCCGCCGGTGAATAACGGTTCCTTGACACCACAAAATTATGTGTGTTACAAACAGGTGACCACAATTAGAAGTGGTTTTATGCGTTGCCCCAAGTGCGGTTGTCAGGAAGACAAAGTCATAGACTCACGCGCCTCCCGCGAAGGCGCGACCATCCGCCGACGCCGCGAATGTCTCGGCTGCACCCACCGCTTCACCACCTACGAGGAAGTTGAACACGAAGGCTTGATGGTTTTGAAACGTGACAACCGCCGCGAAGAATTTTCCCGCGACAAACTTCTCTCCGGCATCCGCAAGGCCTGCCAGAAACGTCCCGTCTCGCTCAAGGCGCTGGAAGATTTGGTGGACCACATCGTCGCCGTCGTCACCGCGAAATACGAAAGCGAAGTTCCCGGCGACGCCATCGGCAAGATGGTCATGGACGGCTTGCGCGAACTCGACGACGTCGCCTATGTTCGTTTCGCCAGCGTCTATCGCCGGTTTCAGGAAGCGACCGACTTCGTGCAGGAAGTGAAAAAATTGGAGGCGAACAAATGATCGCGCTTCAGTCCGACCACCTGCTGTTCCAACTGACCAACGGCGAAAGCGTTCCCTGTTCGGCGGAGATGATCACCATCGAGATCGCCGGCAACTCGGAAGGTTTTCTCGATCAGGAAATGCTGCGCCACGCCGCCGCGTCCGTGTTCCATTATTTCAAAGTCGAACTGGATCGCCAGAGCGTCACCGTCGGCGAATTTGCGCTCGCGCTCGAGCAGGCGCTGCACGGCGTCGGCCTCACGCTCTACGCCGACCATTCCACGCAGGACGGCGACACGCGCGAATCCAACCTCGACCTCCTCGCCGCCGAATCCGCCGAGAACCTGGAACTATTTTTCTATCCGCGCCTGCGCAGCGAACTTCGCGCGCAGCTCCGCCACTCGCCGCGCGTGCTCCGGTTTCGCGGCCTGCGCGGCTGCGCCAAGCAGCTCGTCGGCGCGCAACGCTGGAGCTCCCGTTGCGAACGGATGCAGGAACAAATTGTCGGCTACCTCCGCGAATGTCTCGTCGCCGAGCCGGAGCAGAACGAGTGCGCGCTGGTGGTGGAATGACCGGAGGCGTGACGAGTGAGGAGTGATGCGTGAAAAACGCCGCTGTCTTCTCACGCATCACTTGTCACTGGTCACGTTTTATGAGCAAAACCCTGTTTGAAAAAATTGCCGCGCGCGAAATTCCCGCCGCGATTGTCTTTGAAGATGAATCCGTCCTCGCCTTCCGCGACATTCAGCCGCAAGCGCCCATCCACGTTTTGATTGTTCCCAAGAAACCCATCCCGCGCATCGCGGAAGCCGGAGTGGACGACCAAAAACTTCTCGGCCATCTGTTGCTGAAAGCCGCCGCCGTCGCCACCCAGCTTGGGCTTGATAAAACCGGCTACCGCCTCGTCATCAACAATGGCCCGGACGGCGGCGAAACCGTGCCGCACCTGCACTGCCATATCCTCGGCGGTCGCCACCTCGCCTGGCCACCGGGCTGAATTTTCTAGAGCTGATGGCAGTTATCTAAAATGAACTGCGCCAGTATTTGCCTCACGCAAAGGGCGCAATGGCCGCAAAGCAGAAGGGAAAAATACTTTGCGTCCTTTGCGGTCTTTGCGTGCGGCCAAGCTTTATTAAAACTCCCCGGGACGCAACGGCGGCATTTCTCGTCACGGCAGTTTTCCGAAATATAAACTCACCGAGCCGGAAAGTTCCGTGTCCACCACCGTTGGCAAACTGTGCGGGCCGCTGAACTTCGCCTCCTTGAACTTGCTGCCGAGCGCGGGAATCGCGTCGAGGAAACCCAGCCCGCACGCCGGCACCGGCGCGAAGGCTTTGGCCTTGAGCTTGTCCGGCCCAAAATCCGGCGTGAGCACTTGCAGAAATTTCGTGTCGCCCTGATTGATGACCGTGATGTCGCCCTCGCGCGTGCCGAGTTGCAGCCAGTGCCAGTTCGCGAAGAAGCCTTTGAACTCTGGGTAAATCCAGCCGCGATAGCCGGTGAGCGTGTCGTTGTAATCATTTTCCCACACGCCCGCCGTCACGCCGCGCAGCCGGTTTTGCCACACGCGAAACGGCCCATCGCCGCGCCAGCGTTTGTGCGTCACGAGCTTTTCCGGGTAGTCAAAAATCACGCCGAGAAATTCATTCGTGCCGTGCGCGGCGTAAGTCCACGAGCATTGAATCCAACCGTTGCCGTTCACGCGCCAGAGAACGGATTTCAAATCGCCATCAAACTTCGCGGCGACGATGGCGTTCGCGCCATCCGTGGTGAAATGAATGTCGCGCAACGTCGCGCTGCCAGTGGCGAGGCGCGGGCCGTTCGTCAGGGAAAATTTCTGCGCGCCGCGCTGCACGCCGGTCAGCAAACCCGTCTGCTCGCTGAACGTCGCCGTGAGTTCGCCCGCCGTCACCGTGATGACGCCGTTCGTCGCCGAAGGAACCGCGTGCTGCGTGGCCGGTTCTTCCGCGAGCCGGTGCGACAAATCTTTTTTGAGCGGCCACACCCACGTCCACAATTCGCGGCCAGCCGGGTCGTTCACGCGCAGCGCCAAGGCGTCGGCGTTTTTGTTAAGTGGCGGAGAAAATTTGAAATCACCCGACCGCCCCGGCGCGATTTTCGGCGCGGGAATTTTTCCTGAAGTGAGGACGGTGTAAAGCGCCGCGCAGTTCGTAGTGGCACAGGCATCTTGCCTGTGTGTTTCTGATTTGGAAGCAGCGGCAAAATTGCCAGAACTCACAGGCAAGATGCCTGTGCCACTACTGCCCGGCGTTTCAAGCTGCCGCAGTTCAAATTCAAACGCGCACTCGCTGGCGTCGGTGAAGCTGAAATGATTTTCCAATTTGAACCCGCCCTTCGCATCACGCGTAATCTGAATCGGCGACCAGATTTCCTTGATCGTATAAAAACTTCCCTCGCGCTGGCGATACGGACCGACGATGCCGTCCGGCGCCTGATTGCCGGCCACGTCAATCTCGCCGGTGTCGGGTCGCTTGATGCCCTCGTCCACCAGCGCCCAGATGAAGCCGCCGCCGAGCGTTTTGCTCGCCGTCATCATGCGCCAGTAATCGTCCAGCCCCGCGCCCGCGCCGCCGTCGTAGAGGCCGTGCAGAAATTCCGTGGGCATATAAATATATTTGGCGCGGTCATTCGTCGCGACGAGTTCCTGGTTGCCGGTGAAATAAACTTTCTTGCCGCCCGCCGCGATCTCCGCCTTGTCGTAGGCCAGATAATGCGCCGTGTTCACGCCGCTGAACGTCGCCCACGGATGCAGCACGCGCCGCTGTTGCGGATCGAGTTCGGGAAAGATGTGATCGAGGTTCGTGTTCCAGCCGCCTTCGTTGCCGTTGTCCCAAAATAAAATGCACGGATGGTTCACGTCGCGCGCGAGCATTTCGTGAACGAGCTTCGCGCCCACCTCGCGGTCGTAATGATTATGCCAGCCCGCAAGTTCGTCCAAAACGTAGAGGCCGAGTTCGTCGCACAAATCCAAAAACTGCGCGTCCGGCGGATAGTGCGACATACGAACGGCGTTCATGTTGGCGTCCTTCATCGTGCCGATGTCGAGCCGATGCACCGCCTCGCTCAAGCAGCGGCCCGACTCCGGCCAGAACGAGTGCCGGTCCGCGCCTTTCAAAATTATTTTCTGGCCGTTGACGTAAAGCCCGTCGCCATCGCGGACTTCCATTGTGCGGAAGCCGAAACGCTGCGTGAAGGTGTGAATGACGTTGCCGTTTTGTTTGAGGCTGAAAACCGCGTTGTAAAGATTGGGGGTTTCCGCCGTCCAGAGTTTGGGTGAAGCGGTTTGCGCCCGGATTGTAGCGGCGGGCATCCTGCCTGCCGTAGAGGGCGGCATCCTGCCGCCCGGACTAGCGTTCGATGAAATTGACGCGCTCGAATTTTTGAAATCGTTGGCCGTCGCGGCGTTTTTTCCGCCGGGCTGGAAGCCCGGCTCTACGGCAGGCAAGATGCCTGCCGCTACAGTTTTGCTGACGTTTTTCCCATCGAGCGTTTGGATTTGCGCCTCGATTTCCGTGCCCGCCGTTGTGCCGCCTAAAAAAACCTGCGCGGAAAAACTTCCATCGGCCTTGGCATCAATCGCCACGCGCTCGATGAATTCCGACGGCACGGCTTCAAGATAAACCGGGCGGAAAATTCCCGCGAACACCCAGTAGTCCGCCAGCCGCTCCGCCTTGTTCACGGATTCATTCGCCGAGTGACGGGCGACGTTGACTTCAAGTTTGTTCGTCGCGCCGAATTTCACGAGCGACGTGACTTCGTATTTGAACCGATAAAAACTTCCCTGATGAATCGCGCCGACGGACTGGCCGTTCAACTTCGCGTCCGTGTCCGTCATCACGCCGTCGAACACGAGGAAGATGCGTTTGCCGCGCCAGTTTTCCACAACAAAAAACTCATGCTCGTAAAGCCCGCGTTCGTCGTAAGCGTTCGTCGCGTCCTTGTGATACGTCAGCGTGCCGAAGCCGCGCACGTCCCATTGCGAAGGCACGGGCAGATTCGTCCACGCGCCGGAGTTCGCGCCGCTGGTGCAAAGAAATTTCCACGGCACCGCGTCGTCCTTGCCGTGGCCGCTTAAGAATTGAACTTCGGTCGGCTGCGCGAATGAAGTTGAACCGCAAAGAACGCAAAGAGCGCAGAGAAGGAAAAAACAGCGGACGGCCCGGCGAAAAAGAAAACGGCTGTGTGCGAAGTAGCGGCTGTTCTCCCTCACCCCGGCCCTTTCCCGCTGGGAGAGGGAGAACCGCGCGCCGCCGCCCGCAAAATTCGCGGCGGTGTCAGCCGGAGAAATTTCCGAACTACTGCGAGCGGCTATGGCTGCCTCCCTCTCCCAGCGGGAGAGGGATTGAGGGTGAGGGAGAACGGTCGCCACATTCCCGCGACCACGCACGGTTTTCACGGAGCCACAGCGGTTCAAAATGTTTTTCATATTTGCGTTCTCTGCGTTCTTTGCGGTTAAAAAATTAGCCTTTGAGGTGTTGCCGAAAATCCGTCGGCGTCATGCCGGTATGATGGCGGAAAAAATGGCTGAAATAAAATTCGCTGGAGAAATTCAACTGGCCGGAAACATCCTTGATCGAGAGCCGCTTGTCCGCCAGCAGCAGCCGCGCCTGGTCCAGCCGCGCGCGCTGGATGTGTTCATGCACCGTTCCCTGGCCGGATTTTTGGAACGCCGCGCGCAGGCCGGAATAGCTGACCTTGCCGACGACCGCGAGTTCCTTCGCCTTCCAGTCGCGGAGTGGGTTTGCGGAAATCGCGTTCAGCACACGCACCACCGGCGCGGGCAGCTCCGCGTGCGGCGAGGTGAGAAGTTCCCGCGCCATGAGCAGCTTGCCGAGCAGCTCGGTGATGCGCAGATGCACCTGCCATTCCCAACCGGTCGGCTTGCGGCGGACGAGGCGGAGCAGTTCACTCTGCGTCGTGGTAACAAAGCGAAAATCGTCCAGCGTGAATTCTGGATTGTCCTCGCGGCTGATTTCCTCGTGCCAAAATTCCAGCCCCGGCCCGCCAAAACGGAAACCAACGATGGCCAGATGTTTCCCCGGCGCGGGGAGGTAAGTGCGCGGCTTGCTCATGTCCGCGAGCCAGACTTTTTTACCGCGCTTCAACTCAAACTTGGTGGACTTGTATTCCAGTTC
>JAYVQV010000019.1:0-3162 GCA_043776855.1 Limisphaerales bacterium
TCATCGGCGAGCGGCACGGCTGGGAAAGCACCCAGCCTGTTGGCCTTGCTCCGGTGGACGCTCGCCAGCACCTCTACGTCATCGGCAAAACCGGCTCCGGCAAAACGACCTTGCTGCGGAACTTGATTGTGCAGCACATCGCCCTTGGACACGGCGTTGGCGTGATCGACCCGCACGGCGACCTGGCGGAGGAGTTGTTGCACCACATTCCGCCGCACCGGGCGGATCACCTGGTGTATTTCAATCCGGGCGACCTCGAATATCCGATTGGACTGAATGTGATCGGGAACGTGACACCAGATGCCCGGCACTTGGTCGCATCCGGCATTGTGAGTGCGTTCAAGGGCATCTGGCGCGATTCGTGGGGTCCACGGCTCGAATACCTCCTTCACAATGCCGTATCCGCGCTCTTGGATTGCCGGAACGCGACCTTGTTGGGCGTCAACCGTCTGCTCACCGATGATGCGTTCCGCGCAAAGGTGGTTCGGCAGATCAAAGACCCGTTCATCCAGGCATTTTGGGCGGAGGAGTATGCGAACTACGACGAACGCTTCAAACGCGAGGCCATCGCGCCGATTCAGAACAAGATCGGTCAGTTCATTCTGAATCCGGTCGTGCGAAATATTTTGGGGCAGGTCAAAAAGCGCGTGGACATCCCGTTCGCGATGGACAATGGCCGGTTGTTCATCGCGAATCTGTCCAAAGGCAAACTTGGCCACGACAAAGCGAACCTGCTCGGCTCGCTTTTGGTGACACAATTCCAGCTTGGTGCCATGGCGCGTGCCGCCAAGCCGGAATCGGAACGTCGGGATTTTTATTTGTTCATTGATGAGTTCCAGAATTTTTCCACCGACGCGTTCGCCTCGATTCTGGCGGAGGCGCGTAAGTATCGGCTCTGTCTCACGTTGTCACACCAATACATTGACCAACTGCCGGAACCCATCCGCAAGGCGGTGTTCGGCAACGTGGGAACATTGGTGGCATTTCGCATCGGCTACACCGATGCGGAAGTAATGACCAAGGAGTTTGGCAAAACCGTTCCCGCTACTTCCCTTGCCGATCTTGAGCGGTATGAAGCCGTGGTGAAATTACTGGTGGAAGGCTCGAATCAAGAGCCGTTCCGCGCGAGGATGCTGCCGCCACTGGAAAATCGGGTTGGCCGGAGGGATAAACTTATCGCGCGTTCGCGCGAACGGTTTGCCATGCCCCGAGCGAAGATTGAAGCGAAGTTGAAACGGTGGATGAACGCATCAGCCTCATCACCGGATGAAAACCAGTGACTTAAAAATCATGGGTTCAAGCCCGTTGCTTCCGAATCGCAAATGCAATAAAAACCACAATGCATACCAGCAAGGCTATCATTCCAATGAGTGCCGCTTGCGAGCTTTGGGCAACTCCCCGAACAATCTTTGTCGCCGTGTGTTCGCAATTGTTATTGATTGGATCGTATTTTTGAGGATTTGCCAGAACGGTTTGAGCACGGGCAAAAACGATTGTCGGGTCTGCTCCGGTGCGATGCGCGGTAACCGGCTTACCGGCGGCAAATTCCTCCAACGTGCCAACATGCTCTCCTTTTTCTGGCGTGTTGTGGAGAATCTGGTCTGGGGCGAGAGCGACCCCAACATGCGTGATGAGACCGCCAGCTTTCGGACGGGTCAACACATCGCCAGTGCGAATATTTGTGATTTTTTCCATAAAATTATTTCTTTTTCATCAGATGACTCAGCAAGAGGGCAAGGGCAATAATCACTCCTGCGCCAACCAAAATACCTTTGAGGGTTTCGCGGATGACATGGTTTTTTGCGCCTTCGCGGAACTGTTCAAAAAGGGCGTTCTGGTATGCCGAAGGAATGGCTTCGGCGCGCTCCCATTTGCTGACCGTGATCGGATGGACGCCGGTAAGCTGGGCAAATTCAGCTTGGTTGAGGCTAAGCTGTCCGCGCAATTTTCTGATTTCAGATGCGTTCAAGAACTAATCTTTTAATTTAGCTTTAGCTAACTGTCAATTCTATTTTTGTCCAACTTTTCCGGCTGGCAAGTTCCGCCGTCTCCCGCGTTTCCCCCGTCCCCCTCATTGTGGCGGGATGCAGAAAAATCGTTCACCCCGCTTCCGGCGCGTCACCACGGTCATTCCCTTTCAGTTGACTGAGCGCGACCGCGCCATCATCCGGCTCGTTCATCGCCATCGTTTTATCCGTTCCGACCAGATTGCCGCGCTTTTGGGCGGCAGCCAGCAGTCCGTTGTCCGGCGTTTGCAGTTGCTCTTTCATCATGGCCACCTCGAACGCCCGCGCGCCCAACTCAAATACGTCGAGTGCGGCGGTTCTCAAACCATCGCCTACGGTTTAGGAAAAAAAGGAGCCGCCATGCTCCGGCGCGAACTCAATATGCCTGCCGAAGTGGCCTTTGAAGGTGAACATCAAGATAGCGTTGGCGGCATCTTTCTTGAACACGCGCTTCTTGTTTCGTCCGTCATGGTGTCCTTTGAACTCGCCTGTCGTTCGCGCGGCGTCCGCTTGCTCTACGAAAACGAACTGGCGTTGCCAGTCGAAAAACGGCCGTTCCAATGGCGGGTCAAACTTGCGGGCGTCACCAAGCTCGGCGTCATCCCCGATGCGGTTTTCGCGTTGGAATATCCCGATCAAAATGGACAGGTGCAGCGGGCGCATTTCTTTCTTGAAGCGGATCGTGGCACCATGCCCGTCGTCCGCAAAAACCTCGACCAGACTTCTTACTTCCGCAAACTACTCGCCTACGAAGCGACTTGGGCCGACAAGGTTCATCAGCGACATCTTGGCATCCAGCGGTTCCGTGTTCTCACCGTCACGACGATTGCCAACCGGGTGCAGACGTTGCTAAAAGCCTGTGCTGAATTAAAGCGTGGCCACGGATTGTTTTTGTTCGCTGACATCACCATTCTTCCAAACGATTTGTTCGCCGCCGTCTGGCGCAATGGCAAGACCGGTGGACTCTCGCCGCTCCTCGACTTGCCCATCCAGCAAGTTCCGCCGTCTCCTGATTTTTCTTCCCATCCGTAGCATGGCGGATGGATGCAGCTCGATTCACGGGCCGCATCGTTCTTCAAAAACTAAACCACCGGAGTATCACCATGCCAAAAGTAAAGTTCGTTGACTTCAAGGCCGTCAAAACGGCCATCACGAT
>JAYVQV010000020.1:0-3158 GCA_043776855.1 Limisphaerales bacterium
GACACTTTTTGGAGCTTTGACCCCAAGGCGTCAAAGCTCGCCGCGCTGGAAGGTTTGAAAATCCGCCGCTAAAAAAATGAAAATCCTCGTCATCGGTTCCGGCGGACGCGAACACGCCCTCGTCTGGAAACTCGCGCAATCGCCGCACGCTGAAAAAATTTTCTGCGCGCCGGGCAATGCGGGCATTGCACAGGAGCGAACGGAGAAAACGGAGCAGCCCGTCGAGTGCGTCCCCATCGCCGCCGAAGATTTACCGAGGCTGCTCGCCTTCGCGCAGGAAAAGAAAATTGATTTCACCATCGTCGGCCCGGATAATCCGCTCGCGCTCGGCATCGTGGATTTTTTTCAGAAACACGGTCTGAAAATCTGGGGCGTGAACCAGAAAGCGTCGCAGTTCGAGGCGTCGAAAGTTTTCTCGCAGAAGTTCATGGAGAAATACGGCATCCCTACCGCCGCTGCCGGAACTTTTTCTGACGTTGCTGCCGCGAAAAAATTCTGTGCCACGCTCGGCGGCAAGTGCGTGGTGAAAGCCGACGGCCTCGCGCTCGGCAAAGGCGTTTTGATTTGCACCAGCCAGGCCGAAGCGGAAACGGCGGTGGATGAAATCATGGTCAGCAAAGCGTTCGGCGCGGCGGGCGCGAATGTGGTGATTCAGGAATTTCTCGAAGGCATCGAGGTTTCGATGCACGCGCTGTGCGATGGCACGACGGCGAAGATTTTCCCCACGTCACAGGATCACAAGCGCGCGCTTGACGGCGACCTCGGCCTGAACACCGGCGGCATGGGAACGTATTCGCCCACGCCGTTTCTCAATAGTGGCACAGGCATCTTGCCTGTGAGTCTCTGGGACGGTGAGTTGAAAAAAGTGAGCGATGCAGTTCTCGAACCCTTCATGCGCGGCTGCGTGGCCGAGGGCATTGATTATCGCGGCCTGCTCTATCCCGGCGTGATGCTCACGAAGAACGGCCCGAAGATTTTTGAATTCAACGCGCGCTTCGGCGACCCCGAGACGCAGGTTTATCTCACGCGTTTGGAAAATGATTTAGTTGAACTGCTCGACGCCAGCGCGGGCGGCACGCTTGGCAAACACGAATTGAAATGGAAACCCGAAGCCAGCGTGTGCGTCGTGATGGCGAGCGGCGGTTATCCGGGAAATTATCCGAAGGGAAAAATTATTTCCGGCCTTGATGTTGCGAACGCACTGCCGAACACAAAAGTTTTTCACGCGGGAACGTCGTTGAAAGACGGCCAGATCGTGACGAACGGCGGACGCGTCCTTGGCGTGACCGCGCTCGGCAAAGATTTGAAAACCGCGCAAACCGCCGCTTACGCCGCCGTGGAGAAAATCCATTTTGACGGCGCGCAGTTCCGTCAGGATATTGCCGCGAAGGCGATGTAGCGTCAGGCATCTCTGCCTGACGTAGAGGGCGCGCTTCCAGCCGCCCGGATAAAACGTGGATGGTTGGGAGACACTGGACTTTTTCCAAGCCATTTGGTTTTGCGTGAGCTTCTTTCCGCCGGGCTGGAAGCCACGGCTCTACGGCAGGCAGGGATGCCTGCCGCTACAACCGCGTGGGGAAAATCCAGTTTGAAGGTGCGCAGTTCCGCCGCTACAATTCCGAAGTCGCGCCGCGCGTTTGGAGCAAATTCATTATTATTGCGCCGTTGAGTTTATTTGGATTGAAGTTTGATTTGATCGTCAATTTGTTGGTCAATTTTTTTAGCCGTGATTCGTATATTCAAAAAATGATGGTTTTCAACCAACTGGTTGTTTCTTCCTTTAAGCTCCCAATAATTCTTTTACCACCAATGCAGGAAGCCCATTGCTTTCGTCAATTGAATCGTCTGAAACATTCATGATTTTGTATTGTTGACAAAGCGAATCCAAATTGGCCTGAACAACTTGAATTCGGTTGCTTTCGCTTAAATATAAATCCTGCAAAAATTCCAGTTCTGTAATTGATACCACCGGTTTCAGGTTGGAAAGACTTTGCAAGTGATTCGCTGCTGACTTAAGCCGCAGGTTTTCTAGTTCAGACAGTTGGTTATGCAGAACCCCAATATCACCTCTCAACTTGAGCAATTCGCTATTATTACTTTTGATTTTCGCAATGTCCTCGGCCATTGCAGCCAACCGGTTCGTCGCGCCGTCGCGTTCGCGTTGCAACTGCTCGGTTTGTTCCGCCAACGGCGTTTGCGATTGCTGGAGCGTCTGGACTTGGCCGCGCAGTTGCGCGGCTTGGCGGGCTTGGTAAATGCCCGCGCAGGCCAGCACGGTAACGGTGGCGGTGATGACAGTTTTTTGGAGCGTAGTCATGGCAATGGTTTTGGTAGCGGCAATTATGGTTGAAGTTGTGGCAATGGCTGTTCCCGCGAGTGCGGCGGCGGAAATCGCGGCGACAATTCCGGCGGGCGCGGCTTGGACGGCGTTGGCGGAAATCAAAATCCCCAAGCTGCCTGCGCCGACGGTGATTTTTTTCTTGGCGAAAAATTCGCGCAGTTTTTCCACCGCGCGGCTCACGCGTTTTTGCGCGGTGTCGTCGCTCACGCCGAGCGCGTGGCCGACGGCGTGGAAATCGTGGTTCTTGAAATAGCGCAGCAGCAGGGCTTCGCGGTCTTCATCGGCGAGGCTGTCGAGGGCTTCGTCGAGCGCGGGGCGGATCTGTTCCCAGTCGGCGGCGGAGTCGGAGTTGGTGAGGAATTGTTCCATGGCCTGCCTTTCGTTTTCGCGGCGACGGCGCGTGTCGCGCAGATGGTTGAGCGCGGCGTAGCGCGTGCTGCGGTGCAGCCAGCCGGCGAGCGAGCTGTCGCCCGTGATTTTTTCAGCGAGCGGCTGCGCCTTGCGCGCGAGGTCGGTGAAGACGCTTTGCGCAAGATCGCTGGCGATGGCGGATGATTCCACCTGTCGCAGCGCGGCGGAATAGACGAAGTCCGTGTGGCGCGTGACGAGTTCGCGGAACGCGGCGTCATCGCGGCGGGCGGCAAAGGCGCGGAGCAGTTGGGCGTCGGACTGGTCTTGCATCTCACCCATTAAACAACCGGCGGCGGGGAAATCCGACAAAGTTTTTTTCCGAACTCCCGGCAATATCAAAGGTGGTGCCATAATTTGGTGGGGTGAGCGTCCGGCACGGGCGCGGCGATGTCGTGGGCGGGCAATT
>JAYVQV010000021.1:0-3157 GCA_043776855.1 Limisphaerales bacterium
GCGCGGGTCAGGCCACAGCCGGGGCAGTTAAGCCCGGTGATTTTGTGAAAAGTGCAGACGGGATAAAAATGGTGCGTGGCGGGGTTGAAGAAAAACACCACGGCGGCGATGACCAGCGCCACCGCCACCAGGACAATCGCCGCCACCGGCGGATGGGCGCGCGTCAACTTGGGCGGCGCGACGTTCATTTTAACGCGGAAGATTCCAGAACATTTCCGGCGACTGATTGAAACCGTTCAGCAGCATTGAGCCAAAAACCCAGAGGAGGTGGGCAGCAGAAATCACGATGCCGGCAATCGCCATGCCGCGTCCGGTCTGCCCGTCATTGCTGGCGTTGACCTGGGTGAGGCCGATGATGGAAAACGTCAGCGCCGCGAGGCTCACCGGAAAACAGCAGCAGGTGAACCACGCGACGAGGCTCAAAATAAATCCCCACATCGCCATCTGGTTGGTGCTGCTGGTGGCAACGGCAACAAACTTCGGCGCGGTGATGACCGGCGGATTGCCGGGAAAATACGCCGTGAATTCCGGCAGCAGCCCCACAAAAGTCCAGTCCACCGATCCCGCCACGAAAACGGGTGTGCGGCTATCCACCCGCGCCTGCCGCAGCCAGTCGCGGATTTCCGCAGCCGTCACGGGGCCGTATTGCCTCCCGTCGCTGCCGACAATCGTGTAGGTGGATTCATTCATCGTCGTGAATTTTTTGGCCGACATCCGAGCAGATGCTGCGCTTGGAGTGGGAGACGAACTCTAAAAATATTTTCGCGGGCGCGCTGGTGAACTTTCCTTTGGCCTCCTGAATCGCCGGACGAATATTATTTCCGCCCCGGAAAATAAATTTGTAAAGCAGCTTCAACTCCGCGCGCTCGGCGGTGGTGTAGCCGATGCGGCGCAGGCCGACGACGTTGAGGCCGCACACGATGTTCGTCTGGTGCGCCATGGTGAACGGCGGCAAATCTTTGCTGATGACCGTGCCGCCCTGCATCATTGCCAATGTGCCGACGCGGCAGAACTGATGCACCGCGCAGTTGCCGGAAACGAACGCCCGGTCATGCACCTCGACGTGACCGGCAAGCAGCGCGCCGTTCGCGAGAATGACGTGGTTGCCCACGATGCAGTCGTGCGCGACGTGCGAGTTTGCCATCAGGAAATTGTTTGAACCGATGACGGTTTCCCCGCCCAGCTTGGTCGGGCGATGCACGGTGACGCCTTCGCGGAAAACATTATTATCGCCAATGCGGACGCGGGTTGGAGCGTCCTTATATTTCAAATCCTGCGGCGCATCGCCGATGACCGCGCCGCAGTGAAATTTATTCTGCGCGCCAATTTTAGTGACGCCGGTGAGATAAACGTGCGGCCCGACGACGCAGTGCTCGCCCAGTTCCACGTCCGCATCAATCACTGCCAACGGCCCGACGCGGCAGCCCGCGCCGACGGTGGCGCGATGATCCACAATGGCGCTTGGATGAATGTTGGCGGAGGGATGAATCATGGCGGAACAGGTTCACAAAGTTGAATCGCGGATTCAACTGATTTCAACGCCGCCTCGACTCACGGCGGCGTGCCAAGGGCGAGCGCATCCAGCTTGGCTTTCAATTCAGCCTCCGCCAGCAGACCCACGCTGCGGCCAACAACTTTGCCGTCCTTGAAAAAAATCAGCGCGGGGATGCCCGACACCTGAAAGTTTTGCGCGATGCCCGGGGACTCATCCACGTTGATTTTGACGAATTTGATCTTGCCCGCGTAGCCGCCCGCCAGTTTATCCAGCAGCGGCGATAATTGGCGGCACGGCCCGCACCACGTCGCGTAAAAATCCGCCACGATTGCGTTCGTGCTGCGGGTGACCTCCGCCGCGAACTCGGCTTGGGTGATGTGCTGCACGTTCGCCGTGGACTGGTTCATGGCCGCCGGATTGCCACAGCCCGTCGCGAGAAAAAACATGGCGGCAACAACGGCGGCAGACGCAAACAAAAGGCAACGGTTTGAATTCATGGCGCGAATCTAACGTCACGCCCGGCTGATTCAAACCCTTTTCCATCTGGAATTATTTAGCCCGCATTCCGTAGTGGCACAGGCCTCTGGCCTGTGTGTTCGTTGCGCGGCTGGAACTCACAGGCTAGAAGCCTGTGCCACTATGACGACGCCAATCTGTTTGCGGAAATCCGTTTCTCGCTTACGATTCGCCCATGCTTTCGCTCGAACAACTCGCCGGATTGCTCGAACAAAACCGCGCCGCCGCCAAGTCACGCGTGAAGGAGTTTTCTATTGGCGGACGCAAATTTAATTTCAATTCCCAGCCCGCCATCATGGGCGTCGTCAACCTGTCCGCCGACTCGTGGTATCGCGAAAGCGTTTGCCTGTCGGCGGATTCTGCAATTCAACGCGGGAAAGTTTTAGCGGCGCAGGGCGCGGTCATCATTGATGTCGGCGCGGAATCCACGCTCGCCCACGCCGCGCGCACCGGTGACAAGGCGCAGAAATCCATGCTGCTGCCCGTTATCAAAGGACTGCGCGCGGAAAAAATTCTTGTCTCGGTGGAAACCTATTCACCTGCCGTCACCCGCGCTTCGCTCGAAGCTGGCGCGAATGTCTTGAACCTCACCGGCACGGCGGCCTCGAAGGAAATGTTTCGCGTGGTCGCCGCCCACGATGCCGCCGTCATCATCTGCTACGTCGCCGGAAAAAACGTCCGCGCGGTCGGCGATTTTGATTTGAGTGCTGACCCGATTCCGATGCTGCGCGAATTTTTTGCCCGGCAGATCGAACTCGCGCAGAAAAACGGCGTGAAAAAAATCTTCCTCGATCCCGGCCTTGGCTTTTACTATCGCAACCTCCAAGACAGTGCAGTGCGCGTGCGGCATCAGATGAATGTTTTCCTCAATACGTTCCGGCTGCGTGAACTCGGCTTTCCGATTTGCAACGCGCTGCCTCATGCGTTTGAATTTTTTGGTGATGAAGTCCGCTGTGCCGAGCCGTTCTTCGCCGTCCTCGCGGCTCTGGGTAAAACAGATTTATTCCGCACCCACGAAGTCCCGCGTATCAAAGCCGTGCTGGATACGATGAAAGTTTTTTGAATCAGGTGGGCTGGCTCGCGCTGCGAGCCGGCAGTAGTGGCACAGGCTTCTAGCCTGTGTGTTCCTAGCCGATTAGTCGAAGC
>JAYVQV010000022.1:0-3156 GCA_043776855.1 Limisphaerales bacterium
CCGGCTCGCGCAGGCCTTGACGGTGTGTGAAAATCACAATCGCAAGAAGCCCGACACGGTGAAAGATTTCCGCCGCGTGCTGGATCGCAAGGACGTGGATGTCGTCCTCATCGCCACGCCGGATCATTGGCACGCATTGCCGACCGTGATGGCGGCGCAGGCGGGCAAAGATATTTACGTCGAGAAGCCGTTGGCGAAGACGATTGATGAAGGCCGCGCGATGCTGGAGGCGGTGAAGAAATATAATCGCGTCGCGCAGATGGGTTCGCAATGGCGCAGCGCGGCGCACATCATCGAGGCCACGGACATCATCAAGTCTGGCAAGCTCGGCCACGTCAGCCTCGCGCGCGCGTGGGCATTTCTCGACTGGCTGCCGAGCATCGGCCACGTTGCGGACAGCGCGGTTCCGGCGGGCGTGGACTACGATATGTGGCTCGGCCCGGCGGCGCAGCGCGCGTTCAACCTGAATCATTTTCATTTCAACTTCCGCTGGTTCTGGGATTACGCGGGTGGCTTGATGACCGATTGGGGCGTTCACTTGCTCAACATCGCTTCGATGGGTTTGCCGCCGGAGAATCCCAAGTCTGTGACCGCCGCCGGTGGAAAATTTATTCTCGATGACGATTCCGAAACGCCCGATTCGCTCGTCACCGTTTATGATTACGCGAAGTGCCAGGTCATCTGGGAACATCGCGCCGGTTTGAACAACGGTTTGAACAGTCGCTCCTGGGGCATCGAATGGCACGGCACGGAAGGCAACATCATCTTGAACGACGCCGGCTACGAACTCGTGACCGAACCGAAGAAGGCGAACCTCAAGTCGGAAAGAAAAAAAGGTTCTGGCGATCCCCGCCCCGCGCACGTCCGCAATTTTCTCGACTGCGTGAAGTCGCGCCAGCAGCCCGTCTTGAATCTCGAAGTCGGCCATCGTGTCAGCACGCTCGCGCACCTCGGCAACATCGCCTATCGCACCGGTCGCAAAGTCGTGTGGGACGAGGTGAATGAAAAAGTCGTCGGCGACCACGACGCCGACAAGCTCGTCAGCGTGAAATACCGCAAGCCCTGGCATCTGCCCGGGATGCGGCGCGGCTAAATTCGTAGCGGCGTCTCGGCAGAGCGCCGCAAAATAAAAAATAGTTTGGAATGAATCACGCGCCGTTCTCCCTCACCCCAGCCCTCTCCCGCTGGGAGAGAATCTACAAGCAGAGCAAGCTTGCGATTCGTGCCCCTGAACTACGAGCGGAGCGCCGAGCACCTGCTCGGCTCGCCGGTGTTTGTGTTAGCAACGAGCCGAGCAGGTGCTCGGCGCTCCGGCTCATGGGCAGGAAACAGCCTCTGGATAATTTCTTAAAATGCGGACGCAACCGAGCAGAAGTCAGCGTCAGTTTTGCCAAGAACGCGCCGAACGTTTCTCCCTCTCCGCGTTTTGCGGAGTCGGCGGAGTCCCGCACGCGGGAGGGAGAGGGCCGGGGTGAGGTGCTTCGTTTATCCATCATTAATTTCCTGCCGACAAAACACACTTCCATTTAACTAATTTTCCCGACACGATTTCACAAATGAAAACCACCAACCAAATCCACCGTCGTCATTTCCTCCAACTCTCCGCGCTCGCCGCCGCCGGTGCGTCGCTCGGTCTCGCCGGTTGCGCCACGAGCAAATGTTGCAGCGCAAAAAAGAAACCGCGCATCGGCCTCGAACTCTATTCCGTCCGCAACGAGTGCAAGGCGGATTTCCACGGCACCATCGCGCAGGTCGCGAAGATTGGTTACACCGGCGTCGAGTTCGCTGGTTATTGGGGATTGTCCGCGAAAGAAGTTCGCCAGATGATTGATGACCACGGCCTCGTCACTTGCGGCACGCACACCGCGTATGAAGCGCTGTTGCCCGATAAAATTGACGCCACGATTGAGTTCAACCAGATCATCGGAAATAAATTTATCATCTGCCCCTACATGGTGGGCAAGACGCGCGCCGAGTGGCTCGCCCGCGCGCAGATGTTCAACGACCTCGCCGACAAGCTCGCGCCGCTCGGAATGTCCACCGGCTATCACGCACACAAACATGATTTTGAATTGATCGAAGGCCAGTCCGCGTGGGACACATTTTTCCAGAACACGAAACCCGAAGTCATCTGCCAGCTCGACACCAGCAATTGCCGCGACGGCGGGCAAGACCCGGTCGAAGTGCTGCATCGTTATCCCGGACGCATCCGCAGCATTCACATCAAGCCCAACGGCGGCGGCCCCGAAGCCATCATCGGTGAGGACAAGGTGAACTGGCCCGGCGTCTTTGAATTCTGCGAAACGCGCGGCAACACCGACTGGTATGTCGTCGAACACGAGACGAGCGCCAAGCCGCTGGAAACCGTCGCACGGATGTATGCCAAGCTGAAGGAACTCGGCAAGGTGTGAACATCTTCGCCGGTGGGTCAAGTCGCGCTGCGACTTGACCTGACCGCGCAGCGGTCACTTTGAGATATGACAAGGTTTTGGTTCACGAAAGATTCCGTCGCCTGACGCTGCGCTCGGCGACGGATTTGTCGCAGCGCGACAAATGCCACCAGACTTTTGAATATGTCCGCCCCCGCATCCAATTCAAACCGCGCCCTCGCCCTCGACGCGCTGCGCGGCCTCGCGATTTTGGCGATGCTC
Organism: Limisphaerales bacterium; assembly: GCA_043776855.1. GTDB lineage: Bacteria > Verrucomicrobiota > Verrucomicrobiia > Limisphaerales > UBA11358 > UBA11358. The sequence continues at coordinate 2,652 of JAYVQV010000022.1, forward strand.
CTCTCCGGCCAGTTGCCGTTCGACAGCCACGCGCTGCCGTCGTGGATGTATCACGCGCAGGAACCACCGCCGACTTTTCAGTTCAACCCGCAAACCTACGGCATTTCGTGGGTGGATTTAGTCTTCCCGTTTTTCCTATTCGCAATGGGCGCGGCCTTCCCGCTCGCGCTGGCGAAACGCATGGAAAATAAAACACCGCCGTGGAAATTATTTCTGTTCGTCGCCGAACGCGGCTTCCTGCTCGCTTTCTTCGCGCTGTTCGTGCAGCTCATCCGGCCCTACACGCTGAACAATAATCCCACGACCACAACGTGGCTGCTCGCGCTGCTCGGATTTTTTATTTTCTTCCCCATCCTCACGCGACTTCCCGAAGCGTGGCCGCGCGCGGTGAAAATTTCCGTTCGCGCCGCTGGTTGGCTCGCGGCGATTTTATTTTGCGCGCTCGTTACCTATCCCGATGGCGACGGCTTCAAGCTCACGCGCAGCGACATCATCATCGTGGTGC
>JAYVQV010000023.1:0-3155 GCA_043776855.1 Limisphaerales bacterium
GCCTCCTCTCCCCTGTCCATAGCCGCTGTCGCTGCTCCTCCTCCGAGGAGGAGAGGGAGTGGAATCCAACGCGAAGCACAACCGGGTCAAGCTGCACCCACTGGTGATGTGTAAAAAACAGCGGTGTCTTCACTCATCACGCCCCCTTTCCCGCCTTGCAGTTTCACCGCGATTTGCTTTCATCGCGCCATGCCGAAAGCTCCGCTCAAATCCATCGTCGCGCACTGCGACAAAATTCTCCGCACCGCCGCCATTGGTGATTACGACGGCGCGGTGAACGGCCTGCAGGTAGAGAATTCCGGCAGCGTCACGCGCATCGCCGCCACCGTGGATGCCAGTCTGGCCACCGTGAAACTCGCCATCGCCGCCAAGGCAGATTTGCTCATCGTGCATCACGGATTGTTCTGGAACAAAACGCATCCGTGGACGGGGAAAAAATTCGCGCTGATGAAGCTGCTCATCGAAAACAACCTCGCAATTTACAGCTCCCACCTCCCGCTCGACGCGCACCCCCAGCTTGGCAACAACGCGCAACTCGCCGCCGCGTTGGGCTTGAAAAATCTAAAACCATTTTTCTTCAGCCACGGCCAGAACATCGGGCTGAAAACTTCGACAAACATTTCCCGCGACGAACTGGCGAAACGCCTGGCCCGCGCGACCGGCGCAAAACCAAAAGTCATTCCCGGCGGCGGCGAAATTTGCGAACGCATCGGCATCGTCACCGGCGGCGCGGGCGGCGAATTGAAGCAGGCGGCGGCGGCAGGCGTGGATACTTTCATCACCGGCGAAGGCCCGCACTGGACTTACGCGCTGGCCGAGGAACTGGGACTGAATGTTTTCTACGCCGGCCATTACGCAACCGAAACCTTCGGGGTGAAAGCACTCGCGGCGGAACTTTCCAAAAAGTTCAAGCTGTCGTGGACGTTTCTGGATCATCCGACCGGGCTTTAATCGTGGATTTCAAGGATCATTTTTCGAACCCGGCGGACAAGTTCCATGTGGATGCCGCGTCCGGCTGGATTGGCCTCGGCGACTTGCCGTCCGCACGCGATGAACTGAAGCAGATTTCCCGCGAACTACGGAATCATCCCGCCGTGCTGATGGTCCAAAGTGAACTGTTGTTTGCCGAAGAGAATTGGGAGGCGCTGTTGCCGCTCACCGAGATGTTGCTGCGCCAGTTTCCAAAACTGGATTTTCTCTGGATCAACCGCAGCTACGCCTTGCATGAATTGAAGCGCACGCAAGCAGCTTTCGCCGCCTTGCTGCCCGCCGCCAAAAAATTTCCAAAGCGCTGGCTCATCCGCTACAACCTCGCCTGCTATTGCTCGCAGCTGGCTGCTTTGGAAGACGCGATGGACTGGCTGCAAAAGGCGGTTGAACTCGCCGACAAAACGGAAATCAAAACCATGGCGCTGGACGATGCGGATTTGAAACCGTTGTGGCAAGAAATCAAAAAACTCTGACCGGTTTCAGCCGCTAAGTCAGTTGCGGCAAAATCCGTTGGCAAATCGTCTGCCCGATGGCGAGTGAGGCGGTTGCCGCTGGCGAAGGTGCGTTGACGACGTGCAAAATTCCCTGCGCCTCCTCGAAGTGGAAATCTTCCACGAGCTTGCCGTCCGAAGTCATCGCCTGCGCACGCACGCCTGCGCCGCCGGGTTCGATGTCGTCCGCGCGGATTTCAGGGACGAGCTTTTGCAATGAGCGCGTGAACTCGGCGCGGGAAAGCGAACGGTGGATTTCATAGCCGCAGAGACTGGGATACTTCGCGAGAAATTTCCACAGGCCGGGAAACGTGACTGACTCCGCGAAATCACGCAGATTAAAATCCGTCCACTTGTAGCCCTCGCGCGCGAACGCTAACACCGCGTTCGGCCCGGCCTCGATGCCGCCGTGAATGAGTCGCGTGAAATGCACGCCGAGAAACGGAAACTTCGGGTCCGGCACGGGATAAATCAGATGACGGACGAGATGCTGCCGTTCTTTTTTGATGACGTAATACTCGCCGCGAAACGGAATAATTTTGGCGGACGGTTTTTGGCCGGACATCTTCACCGCGCGATCTGCGTGCAGTCCGCCGCAGGTGATGACCAGCTTGGCGCGAAATTCTCCGGCGTTCGTCTGGACAATTTTCTCACTGCCATCAGAAAGAATTTTCAACGCTCGCGTGTTGAGTTTGATTTCTCCACCCGCCTTGCGAATGAGTTCGCCGAGCTTTTCGCAGACCGCCGGATAATCCACGATGCCTTCCTGCGGCACATGAATCGCCGCCAGTCCGGCAGCGTGCGGTTCGATTTCTTTAATCTGCGCCGGATTCAGTTTGCGCAAACCTTGCAGGCCGTTTTCAGTTCCGCGTTTCCACAAATTTTCCAGCCGCTCCAGTTCGTTCTGCTCCGTGGCGACGACGATTTTCCCGCACTGGTCATGCGCGATGCCATGCTCGCGGCAGAAGGCTAGCATCTGCTGCAAACCTTCCACCGCGCAGCGCGCTTTTTCCGAACCGGGTTTGTAGTAAAGTCCCGCGTGCAACACCCCGCTGTTGTTGCCCGTTTGATGCGCGGCGAGTTTGGACTCCTTTTCAAGCAGAAGAATTTTTGTCCCCGGCTTCGCTTCAAGCAAGCGATACGCCGTCGCCAAGCCGACGATGCCGCCGCCCACGATGACTGCGTCGTATTTCATTTGAAGCTGGCCGCAGAAAGTAGTGGCACAGGCTTCCAGCCTGTGAGTTTGTGAGGCGAGCGACACAGACTGAAAGCTGTTCTGGAGAAACCTCGTTGCGCCGGGTGAAGTGGCATCCGTTCTCCCTCACCCTCAATCCCTCTCCCGCTGGGAGAGGGAAGCAGCCAGCGATGCCCCACGAAACTCGGGCGCAACTTCCGCCAATCCCGCCGCAATTTTTTACGAGCGGCGGCGAACGGTTCTCCCTCTCCCAGCGGGAGCAGCGACAGCGGCCATGGATAGGGGAGAGGGAGAACGGCCGATACATTCAACGGCTCCGGCAGATAGTTGAGAAAGTGCATTGCCATTTCATTTCTTCTTCCCGCCAAGAAAGCCGACGACCATCGCCTTGCCGTCGCTGGCGACCATGCCGAGGAAGCGGAACATACGGCGGAAGAAATTCATTTCCGGCCAAGTAGCCAGCACTTCACCAGCGAGTT
>JAYVQV010000024.1:0-12338 GCA_043776855.1 Limisphaerales bacterium
TAAAATTGATCCACGCGCCCGTTGAACAGCGGATCGGCGAACTGGCTTTTGCCGATGTAATTCAACGTAGAATTAAATGCGGACGGTTTGTTCGTCATCGCCGCCGTTGCGGACAGCACGCCGTTCACATACATCCGCGCGGTGCTGCCGCTGTGCGTGACGACGACGTGCCGCCAAACTCCCGTCGGCAACGCGGTGGTCTCCACATACTGCTCGCCGCTGCCGTTGTTGATCGCGCAACGCAACGTGCCGCCGCCGGAATTCGGCGACAGGAAAAGATAATGCGTCGTGTCGTTGCCAAAATCGAAGATGCGCTGCCATTGGCTGCTGCCATTCCAATAGACCCACGTCGAAACCGTGAAGTCATCGAAGTTCGCAATGCCCGCCGGTAGCGTCACAAAATTCGTCGTGCCATCCAAAACAATCGCCTGCCCCGCGTGACCCGCGACGTAATTTGTCGAACCGGTCAACGTGCCGTGCGCCGTGCCGACGCTCGCGAGCGTGTTGCCGTCGAAATCGTAGCGCGCAATCATCTTCGCCTGGTTGTTCACGAAGATGATGAGCTGCGCGGAACTGCTCATGCCCGCCGCGTCGTTGACGCGCACGGTGAAAAGATTCGTGCCGCCGTCGGTGTCCGCCGGCGTGCCGCTCAAAACGCCGTTCGCCGAAATCGTCAGCCAGCTTGGGCCGGAAATTTTGCTGTAAGCCAGCGGGTCGCCGGGATCGGCATCCGTCGCGCTCGCGGCGAGCGTGTCGCTGTAACTTTGGCTGGGATTCACCGAGGAGCGAACGAGCACGCTGTTGGTGAACTGCGGCGCGTTGTTCGTCGGCAACGCGGCGATCTGCGCCGCCGTCAACGCAAAGTCGGTGACGAGCAAATCATCAAGGCGACCGTTGAACAGCGGGTCGGCAGCGAACTGGCTTTTGCCGAGATAATTATTGGCGGGCGTGATGTTCGCCGGAGTGATTGTGATTGCGCCGGACGCAGCGAGGACGCCGTTCGTGTAAATTTTTCCCGTGCCGCCGCTCAACGTGAACGCGACGTGTTGCCATTGGCCGACGGGCAGCGGCGAGGTTTCGAGCGTTTGTTCCGCGCCGCCGTTGGCGATGGCAAAGCGCAACGTGTTGCCGCCGGAACTCGGCGACAGAAAAAAGTAGTGCGATGTGTCATCGCCGAAATCAAAAATGCGTTGCCAGTTTGCGCCGCCGTCCCAGTTAATCCACGCGGCGAAGCTGAACACGGAACTGTTCGCGATGTTCGCCGGAAGCTGGACGTAGCTGTTCGCGCCGTCGAGACGGATGGCTTGTCCCGCGTGGCCGTTGGTGAACGCAGGCGCGCCGATCATCATGCCGTTGTTGCCGTAACCGGAAGTGTCGAGCGCGTTCGTGTTGAACAGGAATTGCGTCAGGCTGCGCGAGCCGTTGTCGGGAATCGCCTGCGCGTAGGAGAGCGCGGAAACTTGGTTGCTGTAAGTCACGCCCGCCGGTGTCACCGTGCCGCCGCTGTCCACGAGCGAACGTCCATCCTCGACCCAGTTGTAAAGCTGGTAGCGCTCCACGAACGGCGTGCTTTCAAGCATGGCGATCATCGCGGCGACGCACGCCTGCTGCTGCGCGTATGTCGGCACGGGCCATTGCGCGTCCGTCCAGTTCGCGCCGTTGTTCCATTCGGTGAGCCAGATGGGGCGATGCGTGTTGTTCCAAACGTTGAGCAGAAAATTATACAACTGCGACGCGCAGCCCGCCGGGTCAGCCGGATTGTGCGATTGATAATAATGCACCGCGCAAAAATCCACGCGCAGTCCGGCGGCGTCTGCCTGCGTGATGAACGGATACAACCACGACGAACGTCCGCCATCCGTCGGTGCGGGCGAACCGACACGCAAGCCGGTGCCGAGCAAATCCGGCCACGAATAAATCGCATCGCCCACAAGAATGTTTGCCTGACTGCTGCTGTCCGGTTCGTTGTAGCCGAGGACGGTGTTCACGCCGCGCGTTTTCCAATCCTGGCCGAGTCCCGGCCAATAGCGTTGCGCGCGGATGGCGACGTATTCCAGATCGCGCGAAGAATTTTGATCGAGGTTCCAGTTATACCACGAGTTGACGTTGAGTCGGCTGATGCCCGGATCGCCCGCGATTCCTTTCTTGCTCACCCAACGCCACGGCGTGACGTAGATGAAACGAATTTTTGCATCGAGCGTTGTCGGCAGCACACCGACATCCAGATCGCCATCCTGCGCGACGTAACATTTGCTGAAACTCGCGCCGTAAATATCCTGCGCGACGACCGCCATGTAACCGCGTTTCAATTTGAACGAGCGAATATTCTTCTCCATCGCACCCAAACTGGTGCCGGTGTAATAAACGTATTGGCTGTAAGCGGCGGAAGTGCCGCCGAAATTCGGACGCGTGAACGCCGTCAACGGCTGGAACGTGGACGCCTGCGGGATGACGAGCGCGCCCGCGCTGAATTGCACGACGCGACAATTGCTGTCCGCCACCGCGCTCGCGCCACTGACGCGCACCTGGCCGAGATAACTGGCCGCGACCACGGACGGCTTGATGCCCGGCAGAAACAACCACGCGTCGGCGGAATTCAAATTAATCGTGCAGCCGGAGAGCGGCGTGGTGGCACTCGTGACCCACAGTTCGGAGCGCCCGCTCATGTTGACCGTGACGCCCGCGAGCGAGGCGTATTTTTGCACGCCGTTGGTGATGGTGGTCTGCGCGGATGCGGCGAGCGGTAAAAACGCCGCCAGCAACAGCGCCAGCCGGTGGTAAATTTTTATCGTCATCAGGGTGTGGTTGAAATTAAGGATAAACCAAGCGGTAGAAAACGCTACCGTTGCTGGCATCGAAAAGGAAGTTCATGCTGTTCGTCGCCGTCGCGCCGGGAACGTCAGACCAGTTTGTCCCCAAGCCAGCGGTCAGGTTGTTGGTCTGCACCTGCAACCGCCAGCCGGTGTGATCGGCCGGCCACGCCAGAACCAGCGAGCCGCCCAGGTTGGTGAATGTCATCGCCGGCGGATTCGTCGCCACCGGCGCGGCAATCACCAGGCTGCCCGCACCGGTGATGAAGGGTGAACTGTTCGCCGCGCTGAAAATTCCTGGCGGCTGGCTGATGCTGTTCAACGCGAGCGCGCCGATGCGGTTCGTGCCGGTGAAATTCAGATTCAGCACCGCTCCGGACGCGAGGCTCACCGTTCCATTCGTCGGCAACGTGGCTTGCGCGAACGACAATGTTCCGTTGCTCACCGTCACGTTGCCGTGAAAATTATTTGCGCCGTTCAATGACTGCGTGCCGCTGCCGAGCTTCACGAGGCTGATGGCGTTTGCGGCAGACGCGTCGGAAATTTTTCCGGCGAATGTGTTCGTGGTGGAACCGCCGAACGTCAGCGTCGCGGTCGTGCCTGCTGAATTCGTCACCACACCGCCGCCGAGGTCGGCGAGCGAAGCGATGGTCTGCGCCGTGCCGGACAAATCGAGCGCGCCCGCCGATGCGATGCTCACCGGCGTCGTGGTCGGCAGTTTGCCGGTGACGACGCCCGTCGCAATCACCGTCTGGTTCGACATGATGTTGCGGACTTCCGCCAGCGTCAGCGCGCGGTTGAACATCTGCACCTCGTCAATCAAGCCGTTGAACGGAACTTCCCCGTCGGTCGTGGCCGGCGTCTGGCCGATCCAAAATTGATTCGCTGCGGACGAAGCGGCCGCCGCCCAGCCGGTCGTGCCAGTCTGCGCGTCGAGGTTGCCGTCAACGTAGATCGTCTCCACGCCGTTGCTCACGGCGATGGCGAGGAAATGCCACGCGTTGTTGTTCAGCGCGGTCGTGCCAGTGAGCCAGCCGTCGCCGTAACGGACGCCGCCCGCCTTCGTGCCGCCGGTCGTCGCGTTGTTGTTCAAATAAAACGTCGTCATCGCGCCCGACCACGAGCCGTCGCCTTGATAGCCGTAGGTCGCACCCGCCGTGGAAGTTTTGACCCACAGCGCGTAAGTCCAGCCCGCGCCGTTCGTGTTGCAATCCAGCGCGGTGATTTTGTTGTTGATGAAAACCGAGGCGGTTCCATCCAGGCTCAACGCATTTCCGTAGCGTCCGCCGCCCACGACCACCGCGCCCGCGCCGCTCAACGTGCCATCCATCGCCGCGCCGCCGAGGCCGGCGTTGAGCGCGACAATCGGATTCGTGATCGTGTTGCCGTTGTCATCAATAAAAATGTCGCCGCCGTTCGTCTGGTCGAACGTGAGTTTCAGCAGCGGGCCGAGCGTGGCGACGTAATTCGTGTTGTCGCTCTGGCCAAACTTGACGACGCCGGTGTTGATGACCGTCGCGCCGTTGTAGGCGTTGACGCCGGAAAGCGTGATGCTGCCGCTGCCAGTTTTCGTGACCGAGCCGCTGCCGGAAATGCTGCCCGCGAAGATTGAGTTGAAATTATTTTTTCCGAGCGTCAGCGCCGTGGGCGTGCTGCCCGCGCCGAGTTGAATCGTGCCGGAGTTGCCGCCGGAAAGCAGACCGACGCTTTGCGCGGAACCGCTCAACACCAGAGACGCGCCGCCCGCGACGGCGAGGTCGTTGCCCGCTGGCAACGCCGGACTCGCAACCATCACGCCATTCATCAGGTTCGTCACTTCGGCCAAACCCAGCGCGCGGCTGTAAATATAAACGTCGTCAATCAAGCCGCCGTTGAGATTCGTGACCGCGTCGCCGATGGCCGTCGGACAGCCGCCGATCCAGATTTGATTTCCGCGCGCCGCGCCGGAGAGCGTGGTTTGCGCGAGCGCATCGAGCACACCGTCCACATAATTTATTTTCGTCGTGCCGTTGCACGTCATCGTGACGAAGTGCCAGTTGCCGTCGGTGATGTTCGCCGTGCCGAGTTCCCAATTGTGACCGAAACTGACGATGCCGATGCGCGTGGACGACGCCAAAACTTCCGGGTTGCCGCTGCCGCAATACATCAGCGTGTCCGACGTGCCGCCGGTGCTGCCCCAGCCGCCCGTGCCTTGATACAAACAAATTGCGCCGGGCGTGCTTGTCTTCAGCCAATACGCCACCGTCCACGCCGCGCCCGAAGCGACGCTCATCAAAGGCCCGCTGCCATTGACGAAAACGTAGCCCGCGTTTTTCGCCGTGCCGGTGACTTGCAGCGCGTTGCCGCTGTGGCCGCCAGCGACAACCGCCGCTGTTCCATTCAACGTGCCGTTCATGGACGCGCCGCTGCTGCCGTCGTTGAGAACGCTCGTTCCGTTCGTCGCGTCGAAGGACAAGTGCAGCAACGGCCCGCCTTGAACGACGGTTCCGCCGGCGATGACGGTCGCGCCGGAATAATTATTCGTGCCGCTCAACGTCGTCGTGCCGCTGCCGGCGAACGTCATGCCGCCGCTCGTGTTCGCGATTGGGCTGATGCCAAAACCACTCGCGGCAACTGTCGCGCCGCCGCCGCCGAGCGTGACGGTTGTTGGCAACAAGGAATAAATTCCCGGACTTGTCACGACGATACCTGTGACTTTGAAGGTTCCCCGGCCTGTGCCGTCATCGGCCATCACCGCATAAGCCGTTGCGTCGCCGCCCGCGCCGCTGCCCGTGCCGCCAGAGAAGGTCACGAGCGGTGCGCCGACATAGCCGGAGCCTTGCAATGACGGCCCGGAAATGGAACTCACGCCCAGACCCGTCGGCGACTGCAACGCGCAGTCAACGGTGATGGCCTTGCCGCCGTTGTCAATCGTGCCGCCCTTGGAAAAAACAAAAACGCCGTCGAGATTTCCGTCCGTGAGAAAATTTCCGGCGGAAGTGTTCGCCGCGAGCGTGCCGCCGTTGAAATTCAACTGCGCCGTCGGCGGCGCCTGGCCCGCGCGCACCGTGCTCGTCGTCAATGTTCCGTTCGTCAGCAGGTTCACGTAGCCAATCGGTCCACTCACAGTGCCGCTGGCGAGGCTCACACCGGTCGTAGTGTCGGTGGAAGTTGCGAGCGATGCTGGAGAATTTCCACCGCCGACGTTGATGACGGAAAGCGCGCCCTTTGAGCCAGCCCAATCCATGTCCACGCGATACGCGCTGGCCGAGCCGCCGGTGATGTTCAGCAAACCGGAACTCGTCGCGCCGCCGCGGCCGATGGTGAGGTAGCCCGTGTCCGTGAACGTGCCGCCGGTGATGTCGAAGATGCCGATGGTGTCGTTGTTCAGCGCGCCGATGCCAATTTCGTTCACCGTGAGCGCGCCGCCGGAAAGTTTGTAGTAGCCGCGTCCGCTCGCGACGGAGCCGATGCGGAGATCATCCACGCTCGCGGACTGCGTGAGCGACACGTTGCCGCCGCTCTGATACGCCGCGCCGACTTGCCCGGAACCCGCGCGGTCACCGAGCCACAGGCGCGCCGCAGTGACGTCGGTCGAGATGTTGACGATGGCGTTGGTCGTGCTCGCGGCGTTGTTGTCCACGACGTAAATGCCGCTGCTGCCGGTCTTGGCCGCGCCGGTGAGATTGAGCGTGCCTTGTCGAACCATCGTCGGCCCGGTGTGCGTGTCCGGCCCGCTGACAGTGAGCGTGCCGCTGCCGCTCTTGAGCAGCGTGCCGGACAAACTGATCGCGCCGGAAAGCGTCTGCGTGGCGGTGCTGGCGTAGTTGAACGTGGCGTAGTTGCCGATGTTGCCCGAAAAATTTCCGCCGCCGAGCAAGCCCGCGCCGCCGATGGCAAGTGTGCCGCTGCCGTTGATGAGAATGTCGCCGGTGAAAGTATTCGTGCCGGTCAACGTCGCCGTGCCGGAGCCAAGTTTTGTCAGCGCGGTCGCGCCGCCGATGGCCGATCCGTTCGCGGAACTCACGGTGTAGTTTAGCGTCGAGTTGCTGAACGTGATGCTGATGGGAGAAACATTCGCGGTGAGATTTACGTTCGCGGTCGTGGCGGTGTCGTCGAAGTTCGCGACGGCGCCGTCCATGAAATAGGTGCTGGGCGCAGCGGCGAAAAGCCAGTTGGTCGTGAGGTTCACGTCCCAGTTGGTGCTGATGTTTCCTTTCCAGATGAGCGTCGGCACGGGCACGACGGAGCTGGCCTCGGTGCTGTTCGCGCTCTCGCCGTTGGCGCTGCTCGCGCTGACGACGTAGTAGTAGGTGGCGTTGAGGAGGAGGGCGGTGTTCGTGAAGGTGGTGGATGGGGCTGATGGGACTAATGCGACGTATGGGCCGCCCGGCAGAACGGAACGCTTCACGGTGTAGCTCGTCGCGCCCGCGCGCGCGCTCCACGAGAGCGCGATCTGCCCACCGTAAAGCCCAGTGGCGATGAGGCCCGTCGGCACGGGCGGCGGCGTGAGCGTGGTGGCACTGGCCTCGGGTGAGTTGGTGCTCGTGCCGCCCGCGTTCGCAGCGGCGATGATGTAGTAGTAAGTCGTGCTGCCGGCGAGGCCGGTGTCGGTGAAATTTGTGGAAGGGACGGATGAGGCCAATACGACATACGGACCGCCGCTGTTGGTGGAACGTTGCACGAGATAGTTTGTGGCGTTAGCGACGGACGACCACGAAAGATTGATGACGTTCGCGGATGCGGCAGTGGCGGATGAATTGGTTGGCGCGGAAGGAGCCGCTGCGGTCAACACATACAGCGCGGAAATTTCCACCGCGCTCAACGCGCCGTTGTAGATGCGGAAGTCGTCCACGCGGGCGTTGAGATACGGGTCGCCGGAAAACGCCGAGCGCCCGATGAAATTATTCGTCGCGTTCACCAAGCTGCCGATCATGTCCGGCGTGAAGGTCATCGCGCTGTTCGTGCCCGCGCCGACGCCGTCCACATAGATTGTGCCGACGCCGGAACCAGCGTTGCGCTTGAGCGTCACGGCGACGTGATGCCACGCACCGGCGGTGAGCGCGGGTGCGCTGATCTGCTGCTCGCCGGGACCGGTGAATTTGGAAATGGCGAACCGCATCCCGCTGCCGTTGTAGGGCGTGAGAAACATATAGCGGTCCGTGTCCGCGCCGAAATCAAACAGCCGCGACCAGGCGTTCTGCACGTTCAGATAAACCCACGCGGCGATGGTGAAGTCGCCGAGATTCGTGATGAGTCCGTTGGTGAGCGCGACGTATTGCGAACTGCCGTTCAAGCTGACGCCGTAACCGAACTTGCCGCTCGGCGTGAAGCTCGCGCCGTTCATGAGCGTCGCGCCCGGACTCAAGCCGGACGATTCGCTCGCCGCCGTGCCGCTGGTTTCGTTGAAGCGGTAATAAGTCGTGAGCTGATTCACGCCGAGCTTTACTTCCGGCGAATTCGGCGAGTCGCCAAATTTATCCTGCGCGGAGACGACGTAATAATACACGCCGCTCCCGCCGAGCGGGATCACCGCGCTGTCGAAGAACGCGCGATCTGCCGACGAAGAAATGTTCGCAAGCGTCGTGTAAGGCCCGCCCGGCGTCGTCGCGCGCTTGACGAGATAATTCGTGGCGTAGGCGGAACCCCACCAGTTGAGCAGCACGTTCGTTCCAAAAATTTTTGCGGTTAGTCCGCTGGGAACCGCGCCCGCCGGAATTGGATCGAGCAAAGAAGTCAGCGTGGTGTAGCCGACGAAGTCCGGCGAGTTGGCGTTGTTGTAAAATCCATCGGGCCGCATGGCGCTCGCGGCCTGCGCGGTCCACGGCGCGGCGAGACCCTTGATGTTGACGTAGTGGTTGTAAAATAAATCCCATGTCGGCGGCAGAAAGCCGCGCCCGCCCGCGTTCAATGACAGTGTGCCCCAGTTGAAATTCCCGCCCTCGCAAACGGAATACGACTGATACGGCACGTCGCCGAACAAATTATATTTGGCGGCATACTCAATGCCGCGCAGCAGCCGGTTGTTGTCGAACGCAAACAAGTCCACGCCCTGATTCCACGCGACCTGCGCCGTCACGCCGATCCACGCGACGCCGTCCATCGTGTGCGCCTGGTCGCGCCCGCTCTCCTGCCATTGCGCGAGGCCGTTCGTGTGGATGAACCACGCGGCGCTGGTGATGTTGCCGTTGCCCTTGCCCTGTTTGTAGTAGGCCACGGCGCGGTTGAACATATTCGTGTCATCGCAGAACACCGCGCACGCGATCAGCGACGCCACGTTGCAGCCGTCCCAGTTCGCCCAGTAATGGCTGTCGCAGGTTCCGTTGTGGTTCGCGAGAAAGTTGTCATTGCCCGCCGCGAAAATTTTCAGGAAGTTGCAATAGTTGCTGATGCTCGTCGCCGACCAGTTCGGATAACCGCGCAACGCCTCGCCCGCCACCGCAAATTCATAGCCGCAGATTCCCGCGCCGAGCGCCCAGTTGGAATCACCGCCCACGCCGTTGGTCATTTTGGCCGACCACAGATTCATGCCGGCGATGGCTTCCTCGGCGTAGTTGGTGTTGCCCGTGATGCGCCAGCGCAGCGCGTGATAATAAATGGCGAGCGCGTCGTCCTGGCTGCGGGCGTAGTTGTTGCCCGTGCCGCCGCGGATGATCTGCGTCTGCGGATTCCACGGCATGTTGAGGTTCGCCATCCAGACGGAATTCATGCCGTTGTAGCTGTCCACCCACGGATGCGCCGCCTGCGCGACCTTGTTGGACATCCGCAAAAAATCCGTGTCCGTGTGCAGCCCGCCGGGATGGAGAAACGCGTGGGCGGACGGCAGAAAAAAAAGCGGCAACGCAACGGCAAGCCATTTTGAAAGGCAAACAAACCGTGACGAATGACGGACAGGTAAAAGCACGGAAACGATTTTTTTGGTGGATGAATTCATCAGGCGCATCGCGGTTTTTCAGGGATACACCAGCCGGTAAAACACGCTGCCGGTGTTGGGGTCAAACAGGAAGTTCACGCTGTTCGTCGCCGTCGCGCCGGGAACGTCGGACCAATTTGCGCCCAGGCCGGTGTTCACGGAATTGGTCTGCGACTGCAACCGCCAGCCGATGTGATCGCTCGGCCACGTCAGCGTGAGATTGCCGCCGCTGACGGTGAAGGAAATGTTTGTCGAGTTTGTCGCCACGGTGGAAACAATCCGCAGCTTGCCAGTGCCAGCCAGATAAGTGGGCGTCGTGCCGCTGCCGTAAATTCCGCCGGGCTGCGTGACGCCGTTCAACACGAGCGCGGCGACGAGATTCGTCGTGGCGAAGTCGAGCTGCAACTTCGCGCCGTTCGTGATGGTGACGATGGAGTTCGTCGCGAGCGCGGCCTGCGACAATTCCAAAATGCCGCCATTCACGGTCGTGTTGCCGTTGAAAGTGTTCGCCCCGCTCAAGAGCAATGTCCCCGCGCCCCGCTTCGTCACGCCGCCGTCCGTCGCGGCGTCGCCCGCGATGGCGCTGTGCGTGAGCCGCTGGCCGATGGTGACGTTGAAGCCCGCCGTGTCAATGACCGCGCCGCCGTTCCGCACGTTCGCGGCGCTGGCGACGCTCGCGTTGAAAAATGTGGCGGACGCGGTGGCGGCCTTGAGCGTGCCGCCGTTGAAATTAAATTGCCGCGTCGCCGTGGTCAGCGAAGAAATAATCTGCGGCACGGTCAACGTGCCGCCGTCCAAATTGTAAATGTTCGTGATCGTCGCCGCGCCGGAGTATTGCAAATCCAGCGCGCCCGCGCCGCCGACCGTCGTGGCGAAGTCGCTGAAAAATGTCACCGTGCCGCCCTTCTGACTGATGACGTTTGGCGAACCGGCCGTGCCGGTGTTGCCGCGGCTGAACCGGATGAAACTGCCGCTGTTCAAATTCAACGCGCCGTTCGTGAGGTTGATCTCCGCCGTGGTCGTGTCGTAGAACGGCGCGATCAACCACTTGAGCGCCGTGGTGCCGACGTTGAAAATTCCGCCGTTGAGATTCAATTTCGCGCGGCCCGTGCCGGCGTAACCGAGGACCACATCATTCGTGCAAGTGAAAGTTCCGCCGTTGACATTGACCTCACCGGCCACGCCGTTTTGGAAGTCGTTGCCGCGCGCGATGGTGAGCGAACCAACCGTCACCGTGCCGCCGCTCATGTTCACCGTGCCGTAGCCGTTGTTGCCCGCGCCGCTGGTGTCCGAGCCGCCGACGCGCAGCTCGCCCGGCACGCGCAGCACCGCGCTGTTCGCCACGCTGACGACGCCCGTGCCGGAACGATAGCCGACATTCACGCCGCCGATGCCGAGCAACAGGGAACTGCTGCCGCTCAAATTCACCGTGCCTTTTCCAAACTCGCCGAGATGCTCCTGCGCCGTGCCAGTCGCGATGAACTGCGCCGTGTTCGTCAGCGTCATGGTGAAATCCGATCCGGGCGACTCCGCGAAATTCACCGCGCCATTTCCGAGCACCGTGAACGTGGAACTGTTGTTCAACGTCAGCGAACCGCGCGGCAAGTTCGCCGCGCTGCCGCCGTTGTAGCCCGCGCTCAAATTGCTGCACGTCACCACGGCGGCGTTCGTCAGCACGAGGTCGGAAGAAACTGCGCCCACGCCGTTGCCGCGTCCGATGGACATCCACGTCGAGAGATTCAGCGTCGCGTTGCTCACGATGATCTTCGCGTTGTTGCCCGCGCCGCCGTTCGCGATGAGACCGCCGATGACCACCTCGCCCGTGACGGTCGCGATGCCGCCATTGAAAATCACGCCGCCCGCCTGCGCGATGAGCGGGCCGCTGAATCCGCCGGACGTTGCGCCGACGCCGCCCCACGCGCTGTTGCTCGAAACCGTCAGCGCGCCCGCGCCCGACTTGAACAGCGAGCCGCCGCCAGAAATCGCGCCGCCCACCGCCGAGTTCGACGCGCCGATCACGGTGAGCGTGTTCGTGCCGATGGCGAGCGCGCGGCCCAGCGTCACGTTGCCGGACGCGGCGTTGATCGTCGGCGAGTTCGTCATCGTGATGGGAATGTTCACAGTCTGCGCGCTTGCGGAATTGTTCGTCACGCCGCCGGTGAGCGTGAGCGTGCTGCTCGTCGTGCCGAGGGTGAAGCCGCCCGCCGGGCTGTTGAACGTGAGTCCCGTGGCGGTGTAATTCGTCTGCATCAGCGGCGCGGTTCGCGTGCTGCCGTCAAAAATAATTCCATCGCCGATGAATCCGGGAGCGGCGCTCGTGTTCCAATTTGGATTACTGCTCCAGTTGTCGTTGGCCGCGCCGCCGTTCCACACGCGGCTCGCGGCGATGATGGTCAACGGTAGATTCGTCGCGGTGGAAATATTTCCGCTGTCCGTCGCGAGCAGCGTGATGGTCTTCGCGCCGAGCGCCGTGTCCGAACTCGCGGCGACGGAGTTGGTGAAATTGCCCGCGCCATCGGCCACGAGAACCAGCGCCGCCGGCCCGCCGATGTTGGTCGCGTTCGCAGTGACGTTGGTGACGGCGTAAAGACCTTGGACAACGGACGCGCTGATGAAAATGTTTTGATTGCGCCCCA
>JAYVQV010000025.1:0-3144 GCA_043776855.1 Limisphaerales bacterium
GCTGCTCATCGGCGATTCGGCGACGTGGCCGGGCGAACGCCAGGCGGCGGTGGTGAAAAGTTTTTCCTCCACGCGTGATTTGCGGGCGAAGTTGAAATCTTTTTCCGGGAAGAAAGTGGACGCCATTTTTCACGCGGCGGCGGTGAGTGATTTTGCTTTCGGAAAAATGTTCACGCGGGACCCGGCGGGAAAGTTGCAGCCCTTCAAGCCGTCCAAAAAAATCTCGACCCGGGGCGGCAACCTGTTCGTGGAACTCGTGCCGACGCCGAAGATCATCGCCGAACTGCGCGGCTGGTTTCCGAAAACCAAAATCGTCGGCTGGAAATTTGAGGCGGACGGCGGGCGGGCGGACGCGTTGCGCTCGGCGCGGAAACAAATCGCGAGTTGTGCCACGGATGCCTGCGTGGCGAACGGCCCGGCTTACGGAAAAGGATTTTGCATCGTCGGCGCGGACGGGCGGAAGAAACATTTTGCAGACGCGGCCAGATTGTTCACGGCGTTGGAAAAGAATTTTTAACCGCGAGCCATGCGAATGCCAGCGGCTCGCTGTTGGTGGTGGAGTTTGTCGCGCGGCGACAAATTTTGCCAGCGGAGCAGGCAGTTTTCTCCCTCGCCCCTCGGAGGGGAGAGGGTTGGGGTGAGGGGTGAACTTACATCAGGCTCATCCACTTTTTTGAAACCGCTGGAAAACATTTCACCCCTCATCCTCAATCCTTCTCCCCTCCGAGGGGAGAAGGAAGCCGGAACCGTCGCCTGACTCCCGCTGTCGCGGGATCGGCGACGGGGTTTTCGCAGCGCGAAAACCACCACCATTGCCGCTGTCGGTCACTTCACCTTCCACGCGGAGTCGAGCAGTTCTTTGTCGAAGGTTCCCGGCACGACGCCTTCGGTGGCGTAGATGTAGAGGGCGCAGCGATAGACGGAGTTCACGACACCACCGACCCATGTGAGTGGCAGGACAATCAGCAGCATCGCGCCCATTCCAGCCATAAAAATCAGCATATAATGCAGATGGAAATGGAAGCCGAAATAAAACCCAAAGCCGCCAGCAGTCAGAATTGCGAGGAGCAGCAACGTCATAAAAATAAAACCGAACGCCAGCTCCAGTCCGACAAAGCCGATGACCAGTTCACCCCAAGTTTGCTTGAGTGTGCCGACGGAGTTGCGCAATAACTTGACCGGGTTGGTGGTTTCCGTATCGCGCACCAGTGCTGGGATGATGAAGATGCACGCGGTGCTCCACACAAAACCGATCAGACCGGTGACGATGCGCCCAACAAATCCCAGCCGCTCTTGCAATGCCTGAATCAGATAGCCGACCAGTCCCGCGAACAACGACCACAGCAGCACCGCGCGCCACCGCGTCGCCGCGAAGCGAAAACCGCGCCGGATGGAAACTGCGTTGCCGTTCAACGCCTGCATGATTTCGTGGTAGAACGCCACGTTGGAAAACGTGGCGAGGAACATGGAGACAAAATAAAACAGTGCGAACGCCGCCGCCGTCCACGGATGGCCGGCCAGAACCTGCGCCGTTCCGCCTGTGCTAGAAGTAAAATAAGTCACTCCGCCGGGAGTTTTGACCGTATGGCGTTCGTGACTTTCAAGGTTTTCAAGATTGAACCAATGCCCCACCGTCTGTCCGAGCGTATGCCAGTGCTCGGCGCTAAAGACAGAATGACCCGTCGGGTAAAACACAACCGGCATGATGAAAAACAGCGCCACTGCCAGCACGAGCGTGGAGGAGACGAGCGGGAAGAGCAGCAGCTTCTTCTCCCGGAACAGGACGGCGAACGCCGCTTTCAATAATTTTCCACTGCGTTTGATTTTGTTCATGATGTTTTCTTTTGTTTGATGAAGGTGAGGATGTGTTCTTCGTTCAAGCCATGGCTGCGGGCTTCAGTGAGCATTCGCTGGTAAAGCTCGGTGAGCTTCGCTTTTTTTTTCTGCGCGGGCAGCGTGTTGACCGGATCATCCAGCTTCACGAACGAGCCAAAGCCGCGCTGGCCGTCAATCAAACCCTTGAGCGCGAGTTCGCGGTAAGCCTTGGCGACGGTGTTGGGGTTCACGCCGAGCCGTTCGTTCAATTCGCGGATGGTCGGCAGACGGTCGCCGTGGGCGAGCGTGCCGTCAGCCATCGCGGACGTGAGCCGGTTGGCAATCTGCTTGTAGGCAGGAATGCCGGAGTGCAGCTCAATCTTCCAGTCTTTCAAAAGTGCGGGGAGGCTCATGCTTGTGTTGTTGTGTTAGCATAGTAATACAACAAGCGCAGCGGTCAATAAAAATTTACCGGCAAGTCTGTTGGTGGTCACGCCTCGAAGTTTTTTAGTTGTTTCATCGCGAGCTGCATGGGCGCCCAGCCGATGATGATCGAGAGCAGGACGAAAGCGCCGATGCTGGCGAGCGCCCAGTCGGTGTGGGCGTGATAGCCGCCGCCGCCCAGCACGAGCAACGCGAGCGAGGCGAGGATATAGACGGAACTCAACACGAAACACAGCGTGCCGCCAAAGCCGCTGACGATTTTGTTCGGGTTCGTTTCTTTCACGTTCGGAAATAAAACGCCGAGGCCGATGGCGAGTCCGTTCAGCGCAAAGGTCATGGCGGTGATTACTGCGCCGAAGAAGGCGACGTCGTCCCACGGCATTTTCAGCAGGTAACACGAGAGGATAACGAGGCCGAGCGTGATGACGAGCGAGAGGGTGCTGGTGAGCCAGTATTTGGTTTTGACGATGCGTGGCAATCCCATCGGCGACATGCCGACGATCCACAGGCGACGACCTTCGAGAGAAAATTGCGGGAACACAAACCGCGTGGTCACAGACGCGAGGTTGAAGGCGCACGCGCCGAGGTTCAGGAACGCGACGGCGTGGATCCAAAACGGACTCGTGAGCTGGTGCGTGAAGTTGCGGAGGTTGATGATGTAGACGCCGAGCAGGCCGAAGAACATCACGGACTGGCCCCATTGCGTGGTGTCGCGCCAGAACATCCGCAAATCTTTCACGGCGATGGCGCGGGTGTCGGGTTGCAGCCAGAAAAATTTGGCGAACAGATTTTCCAGAAAGCCGGGCGCGCGGGATGGTTTTCCGGCGTTGCGAAAATTTAATTTGAACCCGCCGCCCGGCGCGCGGCTTTGCACGGCGGAGGCGG
>JAYVQV010000026.1:0-3142 GCA_043776855.1 Limisphaerales bacterium
TTGAAAACCGGCGCGCAGAGAAATTCTTTTTCAGGACATTCCTTCTGCATCCGGTGGATGATGCCGCTCTCGGTGACGATGACAAAACGCTTCGCCGGACTCGTCTTGCAGTAAGTGATCATCTTCTCCGTCGAGCAAACCGCGTCCGCCAGCTCACGCACTTCACGCAAGCTTTCCGGGTGAACGATTATTTTAGCGTCGGGGAATTGCAGCTTCGCCGCCAGCACCTGTTCGCGCTGAAACTCGACGTGCGCGTAGCAGTTGCCTTTCCACAGCGTCATCGGACGCCCCGTCTGTTCCATTACCCATTGCCCAAGATTTTCGTCCGGCACGAACAGCAAATCCTTATCTTTTGGCGCGGCGTTCACGATGCGTTCCGCGTTGCCGCTGGTCACAATCACATCGCAAAGCGCCTTCACCGCCGCGCTGCAATTGATGTAAGCAATCGTCCAGAAATTCGGATTCGTCGCCTGCAACTTCGCGAGGGCAGGGGCGGGACAACTTTCCTCCAGCGAACAACCCGCGTCCTTGTCCGGCAGCACGACGATCTTTCCGGGGTTCAAAATCTTTGCCGTCTCTGCCATGAAATGCACACCGCAGAACACGATGACATCCGCGTTCGTCGTCGCCGCCTGTTGCGCGAGGCCGAGTGAATCGCCCACGAAATCCGCCACGTCCTGAATCTCCGGCACCTGATAATTGTGCGCGAGGATAACGGCGTTGAGCTGCTTCTTAAGCGTGAAAATTTCCTGCGCCAGCGGCGTGAATTTATTTTTCGTCATGCCACTGCGCGGCGTGATCTCTGCAACATTTAACATGGCGCAAAGTTACCGTTGCCAAATGCCAGCGTCAACCAACGGAGCGCGGGTGTCCTCACCCGCAGCGCGTTCTTTTGGCGGAGGACGCCACGGATTTTTATCACGCGCTGCGGCTGGGACAGCCGCGCTCCGCAAATGAGGACACTGCCAGCGCGGGTGGCCCGCCTGCGCTCCGTTGTATTTTCTTTTTGCCGAATGCTTGCCGAACCGTTCAAATATGCCGGACATAATTTCATGCTGACCACGCTGCGCATCCGAAACCTCGCCCTCGTGAGCGACCTCACGCTGGAACTCCAGCCCGGTTGCAACGTCATCACCGGCGAGACCGGCGCGGGCAAGTCCATCATCCTCGGCGCGCTCAACCTCGTCCTCGGCGAACGCGCCGACCGCACACTCATCCGCAGCGGCGAGGAAAGCTGCTCGGTTGAAGCGGTGTTTGATGTAAAAAAACTTCGCACGTCGTTGAAAAGTTTCTTGGATGAGAACGGCCTTGAACCGTGCGAAGAAAACCAGCTTGTCCTGAAACGCACGTTCACCAGCGCAGGCACGAACCGCCAGTTCATCAACGGCTCGCCCACGACGCTCGCCACGCTGGCCGCGCTCGGTGAATCGCTTGTGGACATTCACGGCCCGCACGATCACCAATCGCTGCTCCACGCCGCCAAGCAGCTTGCTATTTTGGATGCGTTCGGCGGATTGGAAACGGCGCGCGAAGAATTTGGCGGCCTTGTCCGCCGCCGCGCTGCGTTGGCTGCGGAAAAATCCTCGCTCATCGTGGATGAAAAAACTTACGCGCAGCAACTCGACTTGCTGCGCTTTCAAGTTCAAGAAATTTCCACCGCGCGACTAAAGATTGGTGAGGATGAAGAAGTCGAAGCCGAGTTTCATCGCGCCAGCAACGCCGCCAAGCTGCTCCAGTTGAGCCAGGCCGCGCTTGATGTTTTGAGCGAGAGCGACAATTCATTGCTCACGCAATCCGGCGCGGTCGGTCGTGTGCTCGCGGAACTTCAGCGCGTGGATGCGGGCGCGGCGAATCTCGTGGAGTTGCACGCGCAGGCCAGCGAGACGTTGCGTGAATTGCAATCCGCCGTCTCGCACTACGCAGACAAGGTGGAGGTTGACCCCGCGCGTCTTGTGGAATTGGAAGAGCGGTTAAACTTGCTCCACACGCTCAAGCGCAAATACGGCTCGACGCTCGCGGAAGTCATCGCGTTCGGTGACGAGGTGAAAACGAAATTGCAATCGCTCGAATCGCGCGATGCGGAACTCGCGCGGCTGAACGCGGCGTTGGAAAAATTGGATTCAGAAATTTTGAGCGCGGGAAAAAAACTTTCCGCCGCGCGCAAGAAAGTCATTCCGCAACTCGCCAAAGCCGTCAGCAAGCAGCTAGAGGATTTAGGTTTCAAGCAGGGCAAGTTTGATGTGGAAATAAAAACTGAAACCAGCCTCACGCCAAGGGTGCCAAGTCCGCAAAGGGGAAATGAGGTTTCAGAAAATTCTTTACGCCCTTCGCGTCCTTTGCGTGAGTCAGGCTTGGATGAGATTGAATTCCAATTCGCGCCGAATCTGGGCGAACCCGCCAAACCGCTGCGCGCGATTGCGTCGTCTGGCGAAATGGCGCGCGTGATGTTGGCGCTCAAGACCGTGCTGGCGGTGGTGGATGAAATTCCCGTGCTGGTCTTCGATGAAGTGGACGCCAACGTCGGCGGCGAAACGGCGAACGCGGTCGGGGAAAAGATGAAGCAGATCGCGGCGAAGCGGCAGGTCTTCTGCATCACGCATCTGCCGCAAGTCGCGGCGGTGGCGGACGCGCATTACGTCGTGACCAAGACGGTGAAGGCCGGGCGGACAATTTCAGAAATCACCTTGCTTGACGGAAAATCCCGCGTGACGGAACTTGCCCGGATGCTCGGCGGCCAGACGGACGCGGCGCGGAAACACGCGGAGGCATTGTTGAAATAACTGATGAAGTTTTTTGCCGGATTGAATGACAATTAAAAATTCGCGCCATGAAACCAAGCGCCCCAGAAAACCCGAATCCGATCCCCTCTCCCTCCGAGGGGAGAGGGGACTGACTCACTTCACCAAATCATCCGCCGAGGTGATTATTTGTTCGATCAATTTCCGCGCGACATCGGAGCGGGTGAAGGCGTTGTTCTCCGTTTCGCCGAAGAACGAATCCGAGCGCACCCGCAGCGCGGCGATGTTTTCACCGTTGCGATCGCGCAAGGGCAGGGTGACTTCGTTGATGCCGTGGGCGCGGCCAAAAGAAATCGTTCCGTCCTTGATGGCCACCACTTCGGAATCGCCGCCCGCCGTGCCGA